>NZ_JBFTZS010000075.1:0-13098 GCF_056406675.1 Caulobacter sp. P1_B12_2
GGGCAGTACACCGCCCCGATGCGCGACGCCGCGGCCCAGGCCGCCGACGCCAGCCACGTCGACCAAGTGTTCGCCGACATCGACGCCAGCCTCAACAGCGGCGCGGTCAAGGTCTCGCCGCACGACGCCTACCAGCCGTTGACCTCGACGGTCGAAACCCCGGCGCCGACGGTCGAGATCGTCGCCAAGCCGGCCCGTAAGCCCCGTGCGCCCAAGGCTGCGGCGCCCAAGGCCGAACTGGTGTCCAAGCCGAAGGCCGCCAAGGCCTCCAAATCTGACCTGTCGGTCCCGACCAAGGCGCCGCGCAAGCGCGCCGCCAAGCCCAGCGCCACGGACATCACCTCGTGACCAACGCCATCGGACACGATCCGGAAGACGAGATCGAAGCCTCGCGCGCGCCGTTGATGGATCACCTGATCGAGCTGCGCATGCGGCTGATCATCTGCGTCGCGGCCCTGTTCATCGGCTTCGGCGTCTGTTTCGCCTTCGCCGACCAGATCTTCCTGTTCCTGGTCGAGCCGTTCACGGTGGCCCAGAAGCTGCTGGCCGCCCAGCACGCCGGCGGCCATCACGGCCCGTTCGACCTGCTGCTGGCCCTGGTGGGCCTGAAGGACATCCCGGCGACCGACACCAAGGCCCTGGGCCTGGTCTACACCGCCGCCCTGGAGTTCTTCTTCACCAAGCTGAAGCTGGCCGGGTTCGGGGCCGTGGTCCTGACCTTCCCGGTCTTGGCCTGGCAGCTGTACCGCTTCGTCGCGCCGGGCCTCTACAAGAACGAGCGCTATGCCTTCCTGCCGTTCCTGGTGGCCTCGCCGTTCATGTTCCTGCTGGGCGCGGCCCTGGTCTATTACGTGATGCTGCCGTTCGTGCTGTGGTTCTCGCTGAGCCAGCAGATCAGCACCGCGGGCATCTCGATCCAACTGCTGCCCAAGGTCAGCGACTACCTGACCCTGGTGACCACCCTGCTGCTGGCCTTTGGCCTGTGCTTCCAGCTGCCGGTGGTGGTCTCGCTGCTGGGCATGGCGGGCATCGTGTCCAGCAAGCTGCTGCGCGACGGCCGCCGCTACGCCATCGTCGGCGTGTTCATCGCCGCCGCCATCCTGACCCCGCCCGATCCGATCAGCCAGATGACCTTGGCGATCCCGATGTGCCTGCTCTACGAGATCTCGATCTGGTGCGTGTGGCTGATCGAGCGCCGCAAGGCCAAGAACGAGGCCGAGGCCAGCACCGACGTCGCGACGGTCTAGGCTCCTTCTCAAAAAGCAAAAGCCGCGACCGGCCTTTCGGCTGGTCGCGGCTTTTTTGTCTTTCAACCCCTCATCCGACCCCGCTCCGCGAGGCCGCCCTCTCCCGCAAGGGGAGAGGGGAGGTCCAGGCTGTTAGACGTCCTGACGGCTCGAAGCGGTCATGGCTTGCAGCTGGGCCTTGGCCGAGCGGACGGTGCCGCCGACGCAGGTGCGGACGTCGGCGCGGTTGGTGTTGGCGGCCTTGCAGACGGCTTCGGCGGCCAGCTTGATGTCGGCGTTGATCTGTTCGGCCGACTTGCCCTTCAGCGAGACGCGCATGACGGTCAGGTTTTCGCGGCGAGCGACGATCTTGGTCGAGCGCGCCTTGACGATGGCGGTGAGCTGGCGATTGGCGTCGCTCACGGCGTCGATCACGCAGGCGTCCGAGACGACGGTCTTGCGGTCGACGCAGACGGTGTGGGCGGCGGCGCGGATCTCGGCGTCGATCTGGGYGGTCGACTTGTCGGCCAGCGAAATGCGGACCAGTTGAGCGGCGCTGGCGGGAACGGCGACGGCCGACAGGGCGGCGATGGCGGACAGAATAACGAACTTCTTCATGGGGAGGCTCCAGGATTTCAAAAACAAACACGGGTCGCTGAATTGCCGCGCTGTTTTTCATTCCTGGGTTAAGGGCAAGTGCAGGAACGGACTTAATGGCCGTTATCCATGCGTTTATAGCCGCGACATCTCGCCGCGCTATGGAATGACTTGCTGAATATCCTTCACTCGAAATCTGTTCCTGCGCAAGAGGACTTTGTTGGGCGCGGGAATGGATGTCACGAGGTCGCGCGCGATCGCCAGGCAGCCCCCACGCGACCGAACGGCGGATCGGGGGCGGGCAGGGCGTCCCGAAAAGGTTGGCGCCCCCGCCGACGCGCCTTAGAGAGGTCCGTTCTTAACGACTTCTCCCCGAGCGTTCCGATGCACGACATCAAGGCCATCCGCGACAATCCCGAAGCCTTCGAAGCCGCCTGGTCGGCCAAGGGGCGCTCGGGCGCGGCCGCCGAGGCGGTCAAGCTGGACGCCCAGCTGCGCGCGGCCCAGACCGCCTTGCAGGTCGCCCAGGCCAAGCGCAACGACAGCTCCAAGCTGATCGGCCAGGCCAAGGCCAAGAAGGACGAGGCCGAAGCCGCGCGCCTGATGGCCGAGGTCGAGACGCTGAAGGGCGCGATGGCCGCCGCCGGCGAGGAAGAGGCCCTGGTCGGCGCCAAGCTGAAGGACCTGCTGTCGGCCCTGCCCAACATTCCCGCGCCGGAAGTGCCGGCCGGCGAGGATGAGGCCGGAAACGTCGAGGTCCGCCGCTGGGGCGACGCCTCCAAGCTGCCGGCCGGCCGGCTGAACAATCCCAAGGACCACGTCGACCTGGGCGCGGCCCTGGGCGGCATGGACTTCGAGGCCGCCGCCCGCATGAGCGGCGCGCGCTTCGTGGTGCTGAAGAGCCAGGTCGCCCGGCTGGAGCGGGCCCTGGGCCAGTTCATGCTGGACCTGCAGACGGTGCAGAACGGCTACATCGAGATCAGCCCGCCGCTGCTGGTCAAGGACGAGGCGCTTTACGGCACCGGGCAGCTCCCCAAGTTCGCCGAGGACCTGTTCAAGACCACGGTCGATCACTGGCTGATCCCCACCGCCGAGGTCTCGCTGACCAACATCGTGCGCGAGCAGATCACCGACGAGGCCGAGCTGCCGCTGCGGATGACGGCCCTGACGCCCAGCTTCCGCTCGGAAGCCGGCGCCAGCGGTCGCGACACGCGCGGCATGATCCGCCAGCACCAGTTCTACAAGGTCGAGCTGGTCTCGATCACCACGCCCGACCAGTCCGAGGCCGAGCACGAGCGCATGGTCCAGTGCGCCGAGGCCGTGCTGAAGGCCCTGGAGCTGCCGTTCCGCACCATGCTGCTGTGCACCGGCGACATGGGTTTCGGCGCCAGGAAGACCTACGACCTGGAAGTCTGGCTGCCGTCGCAGAACACCTATCGCGAGATCAGCTCGTGCTCGAACTGCGGCGACTTCCAGGCGCGCCGCATGGACGCCCGCTTCAAGAAGGCCGGCGAGAAGGGCACGTCGTACGTCCACACCCTGAACGGCTCCGGCCTGGCCGTCGGACGCACCCTGGTGGCCGTGCTGGAGAACTATCAGGACGAGACCGGCCGCATCACCATCCCGACCGCGCTCGTGCCCTACATGGGCGGCGTGACGCATATCGGGGGGGAGGCGTGATCAACACGCTCACCCAAAATTCCTGTCATCCCGGACAAGCGAAGCGCAGATCCGGGACCGCCGGAAGCGCATGCGTTCAGGCGTCGGTCCCGGATCTTCGCGCTGCGCGCTCGTCCGGGATGACAACCGTTCTTGAGGTGGTCGCCTGATGCGCATCCTCCTCACCAACGACGACGGCATTCACGCGCCCGGCCTCGAAAGCCTGGAGCGCATCGCCCGCGCGCTGTCGGACGACATCTGGATCGTGGCCCCGGAGTACGAGCAGTCGGGCGCCGGCCGGGCCTTGACCCTGTCGGACCCGATCCGCGTGCGCCGCATCGATCCGCGCCGCTTCGCCGTCGAGGGCACGCCCACCGACTGCGTGGCCATGGCCGTCCAGCAACTGATCGAGGGGCCCGCGCCGGACCTGGTGCTGTCGGGCGTCAACCGCGGGCAGAACCTGGCCGAGGACGTCACCCTGTCGGGCACGGTGGCCGGCGCCATCGAGGGCATGGCCCTGGGCGTCCCGTCGATCGCCCTGTCCCAGGCCATGACCTATTTTCATGACGAGGTCGTCGCCCACTGGGAGACCGCCGAGCACTATGGTCCCGGCATCGTCCGCCGCCTGCTGGAGATCGGCTGGCCCAAGGACGTGATCATGAACGTCAACTTCCCGGCGCTTGCCCCGGAAAGCGTCACCGAGGTGGAAGTCACCCGCCAGGGCTTCCGCGACTCGCACATGCGGAGCATGGAAAAGCGGACCGACCTGCGCGGTCGCGACTATTATTGGACCGGCTTCGTCATCAAACCGTCCAAGCCGGCGGAGGGCACGGATCTGAAGGCCGTCTACGAAGGCAAGATTTCGGTCACGCCGCTGCATATCGACCTGACTCACAACCAGACGGTCGCCGCCATGAAGGGCGTGCTGGGCGGCTCGCCGCCCCGCTTCGAGCAGCCTGGTCTGGAGGCGGCTTCGTGATGGCCCACGCCAAGAGCGATACGCCCGAGGCCCGGCTGAAAACGCTGATGGCCGCCCTGCGCAAGCAGGGGGTCACCGACCCGGCCGTGCTGAGCGCCATCGAGAAGACCCCGCGCGACCTGTTCACGCCGGATCTGTTCAAGGAGCGCTCGTGGGAGGATTCGGCCCTGCCGATCGCCTGCGGTCAGACCATCAGCCAGCCGTTCATCGTCGGCCTGATGACCCAGGCCCTGACCCTGGAGCCGCGCTGCCGGGTGCTGGAGATCGGCACCGGCTCGGGCTACCAGACCGCCGTTCTCAGCCGCGTCTCGCGCCTCGTCTACACGATCGAGCGCTATCGGACCCTGATGAAGGAGGCCGAGGCGCGCTTCGCGGTGCTGGGCCTGACCAACGTCATCACGAAATTTGGGGACGGATGGGAAGGTTGGGCGAAACAGGCCCCGTTTGACCGCATTCTGGTCACGGCGGCGGCCCAGGATGAGCCTGAAACTCTGCTTTCCCAGCTCAAGCCCCACGGCGTGCTCGTCGCGCCCGTGGGCAAGGGGCCGGTGCAGAGTCTTCGCCGCTATGCCGGCGACGGAAAGGGGGGCTTCACCGTTGAGGTCCTGTGCGATGTGCGTTTCGTCCCGATCCTGGACGGGGTCGCCCGCGAGTAGCGCGGCGCGGCGCCTTCGGGTACCGGAAGCGACGCGAGATGTTTAATGGTTGGTTTACCCTTGCGACGGCGTCTGGAGCCTCGCGAGGCAAAGGAGAGGCTATGAGGCAGTTGTGGACGCGCGCGGCGGTGATCGCCCTGACGGCTGGAACCCTCGCGGCCTGCGAGAGCACGGGCGGCGCGCAATATCCCACGCGCGGCCAGACCCCCACGCCGAACTTCCCGATCGTCCAGGCGCCGGTCGCCGACCAGCAGCCCGAAGGTCCCTCGACCCCGCCAGACGAGCCGCAGCCCAGCTTCTCGGCCCCGACGGGCAATGTCGGCGTTTCCAGCCAGTCCCTAGCGCCGGCCCAGTCGGCCCCATCCGACCAGCAGCCCGGCTGGCGCCCGCCCGCCCAGACCGCGCCTGTCGCGCCCCCGGCCGCTGAGTACCGTCCCGCGCCCGCCGCGCGCCCCGTGGTGGTCACCACCGTCGGCGGTCCGGTCGTGACGATCGCCGGCCCGCCCAAGACCTACAAGGTCAAGGCCGGCGACAATATCGACGCCATCGCCCGCACGCTGGGCACCACCCGCGCCGACCTGGCCAAGGACAACGACCTGAAGTCGCCCTACCGGATCCGTCCCGGCCAGGTGCTGAAGGGGCCCGACAGCAAGGACGCCAAGGCCTATGTCGTCCAGAGCGGCGACACGATGTTCGCCATCGCCAAGCGCTTCTCGGTCTCGGCCGCGGCCCTGGCCGATGAAAACGACCTGGGCGCCGGCGCGTCGATCCGCAAGGGCCAGAAGCTGCGCCTGCCCGACGGCTACAAGGACAAGGGTCCCAGCCGGACCACGGTGATGCAGGCGGTCGCCCAGAGCTCGGCGCCCAGCGCGCCGTCGTCCGGCGCCCTACCGCCGATCGGCTCGACGCCCGGCCGCGCCCCGGCGCCCGGCGCCAATTCCGGCTGGCGTCCGCCGCCCGTCGAACGTCCGGTCGAGGAAGAGCCCGAGGCTCCCGCGGGCCGTCCCGTCACCACCACGACGACCAGCGTCACCGGCAAGGTGATCGAGGTCGCCGGTCCGCGCCGCACCTACACCGTCAAGTCGGGCGACGCGATCGACGCCATCGCGCGCGGCCTGGACACCACCCGCGCCGACCTGGCCAAGGACAACGATCTCAAGCCGCCCTACAACATCCGGCCTGGCCAGAAGCTGAAGGGCCCGGCGACCACGGCCAAGGCCTATGTCGCCAACCGCGGCGACACCGTGACCGACATCGCCAAGCGCTTCAGCGTCAAGCCGGCCGCCCTGGCCGACGAAAACGACATCAAGGTCTCGGCCACGATCAAGTCCGGTCAGAAGCTGCGCCTGCCGTCCGGCTACAAGGACAAGGGTCCGCTGAAGAGCACGGTCACCACGACGCCGGCCGCGCCGCGCCCGACGGCTCCGCGCCCGACCACGCCTGAGCCCAGCTACAATCCGCCGATCGCGACCAAGCCCCCGTCGACCCCGGCGCCGTATCAGCCCCCGGTCTCGCAGCCGCGTCCCTACACGCCGCCGGCCACGAACTATCCGCGTCCGTCCGGTCCGGTCTCGGCCCAGCCGGTGACGCCGCCGCCGTCCGCCGGCCAGATCATCGGCAGCAGCCCGCCGCCGACCGAGGCCGAGATCACCGCCGCCGGCCGCGGCCGCTTCGTGTGGCCGCTGCAGGGCGACACGATCTCCGACTTCGGCCCCAAGGGCACGGGTCAGCGTAACGACGGCGTCAACATCCGCGCCGCCGCCGGCACGCCGGTTCGCGCCGCCGCGGCGGGCGAGGTGGTCTATGCCGGCAACCAGGTGCCCGGCTTCGGCAACCTGGTGCTGGTCAAGCACGCCGACGGCTGGGTGACGGCCTACGCCCACCTGTCGTCGACCGAGGTGAAGATGCGCCAACAGGTCGCCCAAGGCGCCACCTTGGGCAGCGTCGGCCAGACCGGCGGCGTCACCGAGCCGCAACTGCACTTCGAGGTCCGCTACGCCCCGACCCCGAAGGACAAGGCGCGTCCGGTTGATCCGGGCCTGGTGCTGCCGAGGTAATTAGAGGCTCTTTCCCTCCCCTTGTGGGGAGGGACGCGCCGCTCCAACACCCGTCATCCTCGGACTTGTTCCGAGGACCCCTCGTTCAACTTAGATGTCTGATCAATGGCGGGCTTCCCCGCCACTCGACGCCTTCGAGGCGGAGGTAGGGGTCCTCGGAACAAGTCCGAGGATGACGGGTGAACTAATGGGGATGTCGGTGCGCGCCGAGGCGGTTCAGTCCTGGCCCCAGCGCCACTTCCACGGCCCGTCGCTCTTGAGGCGGCTGACAACGATCACGATCGCCGTCGAGGCCAGGACGATGCCGAGATGCAGCATTGGCCTGCTGTCGGTGAACAGCACGCCGCTGATGATCACAATGGCCAGGAAGCCGATGAACACCGCCCAGCCTTCCCAGCTGCACGGCAGACCCGCGCCGAATCCATAGCGCTTCACACGAAACCAGGGCTTGCCCATCTGGGGCCTCCGAAGGGTTTACGCGGGCAAGTTTACACCCAGCTCCCCGGCCAGGTCACGAATGAACTGATAGGCCACGCGGCCCGAGCGGGCGCCGCGCAGCTGCGACCACTGCAGGGCCCGGCGCTCCAGGTTCGGGGCCTCCAGGCCGAAGCGCTCGGCATAGCCGTGGATCGCCGCCAGATAGGTGGGCTGGTCCATGGGCGGGAAGCCGATCCACAGGCCGAAGCGGTCGGAGACGCTCATCTCCTCCTCGGCGTTCTCGGCGGCGGCGATGGCGCCCTGGCTCTCGACGTGGTCGCGCGGCATCAGGTGGCGGCGGTTGGAGGTGGCGACGAACAGCACGTTTTCCGGCGGGCCGGCCACGCCGCCCTCCAGGGCCGATTTCAGGGCCTTGGCGGCTGCGGCCCCGTCCTCGAACGACAGGTCGTCGCACAGCACCACGAAGCGCTCCGAGCGGGTGCGCAACTGGTCGAACAGCGGGGGCAGGGCGGTGACCTCGTCGCGATCGACCTCGATCAGCTTCAGCGCCGGGAACTCGGCGGCCAGCACCATGAAGGCCGACTTGGTCATCGAGCTCTTGCCCGTGCCGCGCACGCCCCACAGCAGCACGTGGTTGCAGGGCAGGTCGACGGCGAAGCGGCGGAGATTCTGGACGAAGCGATCCTTCTGCCGATCGACGCCGATCAGCAGATCCAGAGGCATCGGATAGTCGGGAGCCGGTACGAAGCTACCGCTGCCCGGCTCGTGCCTAAACATCCGCCCGGCATCGAAGTCGGGGGCGGCTTGAGCGGCCGGGGCCAGGCGCTCCAAGGCGTCGGCGATGCGGGCGAGCAGGGGGAGGACGGCGTCGGTCATGTGTTGCTCCCTAGCCCCACCGCGCCGTCATTGCAAAAGGGGAGGTGAACGCATAGCTTCCGCCGACTTGGCGGGCCCCCCATGTGGGCAGGGACGCCGATTAGAATTCTTGGAGACGACATGCCCGCTGGCCTGCAAGCCCAACTGATCCAGATCGCGCCCATCATCCTGATGGTCGTGCTGTTCTACTTCATGCTGATCCGCCCGCAGCAGACGCGCGCCAAGCAGCACGCCGCCGCCATCGCCGCCGTCAAGCGCGGCGACAATGTCGTTCTGTCGAACGGCATGCTGGGCAAGGTCGTGCGGGTTGAAGACGCCGAAGTCGGCGTCGAGATCGCTCAGGGCGTCACCGTGAAGGTGGTCAAGAGCATGATCGCAGAGATCCGCGCCAAGGGCGAACCCGCCCCGGCCAACGATCCCAAGAGCTGAACACCCTTCGCGCCGTAACGAGGCGCCCCTGGGGCGTCGTCTAGAGCCTGTAATCCATGCTGACCCTCTCCCGCTGGAAAGTCACCGCCGTCATACTGTCGGTGATTTTCGGCATCGTCTTCTCCTTGCCCAACATGCTGCCGCAGAAGACGCTCGACGCGCTTCCAGGCTGGGTTCCCCACCAGAAGCTGAATCTGGGCCTCGACCTGCAGGGCGGTTCCTACCTGCTCTATGAGGTCGACACCGACGCGCTGCGCGCCGAACGCCTGACCAACATGGTCGAGGACGTGCGGACCACGCTGCGCAACGACCAGATCGAGTTCGGCGAGTTGGGCGAGGCGGCCGGCATCGTGCGGGTCCGCATCACCGATCCGGGCAAGGTGGACCAGGCGGTCAGCCTGCTGCGCCGCTCGATCGGCGGGACGCTGGCCGGCGCCATCGGCGGCCGGGACACCACGGTCAGCAACAAGGGCGACGGTCGACTGGAGCTGAGCTTCGTGCCGGAGGCCGCCAAGGCCGACGCCGCCAAGGCTGTTGACCAGTCGATCGAGACCATCCGTCGCCGGATCGACGCCCTGGGCACCAAGGAGCCGACGATCACCCGCCAGGGCTCCAACCGGATCGTCATCCAGGCGGCCGGCGAAAGCGACCCGGCCCGACTGCAGGCCGTGATCGGCCAGACCGCCAAGCTGACCTTCCAGATGGTCGACGAGACGGTCTCGCAGGAAGACATGGTCGCCGGCCGCATTCCGCCCGGCGTGGCGGTGATCCCCGGCGCCCAGGCCGGCGCTCCGCCGATCCCGGTCGCCAAGCGGGCCCTGGTGACCGGCGAGGACCTGGTCGACGCCAATCAGACCTTCGACCAGAACGGCTCGGCCGCGGTCGGCTTCCGCTTCGGCGGTTCGGGGGCCCGCAAGTTCGGCGACGCCACCACCCGCAACGTCGGCAAGCGCTTCGCCATCGTGCTGGACGGCAAGTACATCTCCGACCCGCGCATCAACCAGCCCCTGCCGGGCGGTTCGGGCATCATCACCGGCAACTTCACGCCGGAAAGCGCCGCCGAGCTGGCCCTGCTGCTGCGCTCGGGCGCTCTGCCCGCCAAGCTGAACCTGGAAGAACAGCGCACCGTCGGGGCCGAGCTGGGCGCCGACGCCGTCAAGGCCGGCGCCATCTCGCTGGCCATCGGCGCGGCCGCGATGTTCGTGTTCATTATCCTGGCCTACGGCCTGTTCGGCGTGTTCGCGGCCCTGGCCCTGGTGGTCAACGTGCTGCTGATCGTCGGCATCATGTCGATGACCCAGGCCACCCTGACCTTCCCCGGCATCGCCGGCCTGATCCTGACCCTGGCGGTCGCGGTCGACGCCAACGTGCTGATCTACGAACGGATGCGGGACGAGGCGGCGGGCGGGCGGTCGCCGATGTCGGCGGCCGACACCGGCTTCCGCCGGGCCATGGTCTCGATCATGGACGCCAACATCACCAGCCTGATCTCCGCGGCGATCATGTTCGGGTTCGGCTCGGGCCCCATCAAGGGCTTCGCCTGGACCCTGTCGATCGGCGTGTTCACCTCGGTGTTCACCGCCATCATCATCACTCAAGTGCTCATCGGTTGGTGGTTCAAGGTCGCCAAGCCGAAGAAGCTGCCGATCGCTTAGGTTCCCATCATGGCTTGGCCCCTCATCCGTCTGATCCCCCGCCAGACCCACTTCCGCTTCGTGAAGTGGGCTCCGGTCGCCGCCGGGATCTCCGCCCTGTTGATCGCCGCCTCGTGCGTGTCGTTCTTCACCCAAGGCCTGAACCTGGGCATCGACTTCAAGGGCGGCGTCGCCATGGAAGCGCGCATGCCCACGCCCCTCTCGGGCGACGAGCTGCGCAGGGTCGCCCGCGGCACCGGCGCGCACGACGTGCAGGTCCAGGACAACTTCGGCTCGCCCAACGCGGCGATGATCCGCTTCCTGCCCACCGAAGGCGGCAACGCCCTCGAAGAAGCCAACCGGGTCAAGAGCGAGATCATCGCCAAGTTCCCCGGCATGACCATGCCGGCCCCGTCAGTGATCGGCGCCAAGGTCTCGGGCGAACTGCTGATGGGCGGCTTCAAGGCCCTCGGCGTCGCCCTGCTGCTGATGCTGGGCTACATCTGGTTCCGCTTCCAGTGGCAGTTCGGCGTCGGCGCCGTCGTGGCCGTGCTGCACGACATCGTCCTGACGCTGGGCCTGCTGTCGGTGCTGCAGATCGAGTTCTCGATGACCTCGATCGCCGCCCTGCTGACGGTGATCGGCTATTCGATGAACGAGAAGGTCATCACCTTCGACCGGCTCAAGGAAAACCTGCGCAAGTACAAGACCACCCCGCTGCGCGACATCATCGACCTGTCGGAGAACGAGCGTCTGTCGCGGACGATCATCACCGGCTCCACGGCCCTGCTGGCCCTGGGCGGCACGATGGTGTTCGGCGGCCCGGTGCTGTTCCCGCTGGTCTTCACCATGACCTTCGGCATCATCATCGGCACCTATTCGTCGGTCTATATCGCCCTGCCGCTGATCCTCGTCTGGGGCGTCAAGCGGGGCGACGAGGAAGCCACGCCGATCAAGCTCGGCGCCGGCACCCGTCCCTGATGCTGCGCCAGCCGCCATCGCTGGACGCCTGGGGCGGCGGCGGGTTTCGCGTTTCCGGACTGTGGCGTCCAGGCTCGCTGCTGATCATCGACGATCAGCCGCGAGACTGGGCGGCCACAAGCCTCGCCGACCTGACCGCCGAGGACTTCGCCGAGGTCATCGCGGCGGGCGGGGCGGTGGAGTTCGTCCTGCTGGGCGTGGGCCTGGTCAACGCCTTGCCGCCGCGCCCGGTGCGCGACGCGCTGAAGGCGGCGGGCGTGGGGCTTGAGTTCATGAGCACCGAGGGCGCGGCCCGCACCTACAACGTCCTGGCCAGCGAAGGCCGACGGATGGCGGCCGCCCTGATCGCCGTCTAGGCGGCCCCGACACCGGCGAAATCCTGTCTATTTGCCGACTCTGCGCGGCGCCCTATACCTGACCCCAAGCAGGGGCATTAGGGGGCCTGGACATGACCAGTCTACTTTCGAACTTCCGTAACACCATCATCGTCAGCGTCATCCTGGCGCTGGTGATCGCGTTCGGCTTCGGGCACAGCCCGCACGGCTTCGACGAAGCCTATTTCCAGGCGGTGTTCCGCCTGATGCACGTGTTCTTCGGCATCCTGTGGATCGGGCTGCTCTACTATTTCAACTTCGTGCAGATCCGCGTGATGCCGCAGATCCCCGCCGAGCTGAAGCCCGCCGTGTCCAAGTACATCGCCCCCGAGGCGCTGTTCTGGTTCCGCTGGGCCGCGCTGGCGACCTGGGTGATGGGCGTGGTCCTGGCCTTCAGCCGCGGCTACCTCGGCGAAGCGCTGACCTTCGGCCTGTGGGGCGGCTATGAGCGCGGCGTCGACATGGGCTTCACCTTCATCGGCCTTGGCATGTGGCTGGCGACGATCATGTTCATCAACGTCTGGGGCGTGATCTGGCCGAACCAGAAGCGCGCCCTGGGAATTGTTGTGGTCGACGACGCCGCCAAGGCCAAGGCGGCCAAGATGGCCATGCTGTTCTCGCGCATCAACACGCTGCTCAGCATCCCGATGCTGGCCACGATGACGATGTACCAGACGCTGTTCGGCTGATACCGACCTTCGCCGGGATGACGATGTTCAAGGAAAGGCCCGCCGGATCGGCGGGCCTTTTTCTTTTAGGCGACGCGGCGCATAAGGCGCGCGCATGACCACCTTGGACCTCGCTCACCGCAACGACGCCCCGGACGCCGACCTGGACGCCCTGGTGCGCCGCGTCGATCCCGACCGCTGGCTGGCCAGCCGGTTCATCGCCGATCCCAAGGCCCGGGCCGACGTCATCGCGCTCTATGCCTACAATTACGAGCTGGCGCGGGTGGCCGGCGGGGTGAGCAACGCCCTGATGGGCGAGATCCGGCTGACCTGGTGGCGCGAGGCCATGGAAGAGATCGCCGCCGGCCAGGTCGCGCGCAAGCACCCCACCGTTGAGGCCGTCGCCGCCGCCGGCTACCCCCTGAGCGCCCTGGCCGAGATGGCCGAGGCCCGGATGGCCGACCTCGAGACCGCGCCGTTCGAGACCGAAGCCCAGGTCCTGGCCTATGTGGACGCCACAGCCG
>NZ_JBFTZS010000076.1:0-14971 GCF_056406675.1 Caulobacter sp. P1_B12_2
GGCGTGATCGAGGCCAGCTTCGCCATGGGCGCCAAGCGGCGGCAGGTGGTGCTGGGCGCGCTGCTGCCGGAAGCCATGCCGGGTCTGATCGCCGCGGCGACCGTCACGGCCATCGCCCTGGTCTCCTACACCGCCATGGCCGGCGTAGTCGGCGCGGGCGGGCTGGGCGACCTGGCCATCCGCTTCGGCTACCAGCGCTTCCAGACCGACGTGATGGTGGTGACCGTGGTGCTGCTGTTGGTGCTGGTTCAGGCGCTGCAGATGATCGGCGACACGGTGGTGCGCCGCGTTTCGCACCGCTAGAACGACCCCATGACCGACGACATCCCCATCCTCTCCGCCCCGCCGCCCGAGCACTGGGACGAAAGCTTCGCCCAAAGCATGGTCGGCAAGATCATGCTGGTGAACCTGACCCTCCTCGACGCCGACGGCGAACTGGAGGGGCGCGAGGCCTTCCACGGCGTGGTGATCACCGCCGACGCGGAGGAGGGGATCCTGCTTGACCTGCTGGGTCCCCAAGACGGCGACACCACCACCCTGCCGCCCCAGACCTCGAACATCGTCGCGGCCGATCCGGGCCTCTATCCGCTGACGGATGGGGAGACGGTGAAGAACCCGGACTTCCTGTCGAGCTGGACCATCGCCGGGCCGGAAGAGCCGGCGAACGACGAGGAATAGGCCCTAGGCCTGGTCGAACGGGAACGGCAGCCGGCCGGCCTTGAAGATGATCTGCGGGTTCTCGTCGTAGTCGCCCAGCTCGACGTCGGCCGAGGCCGCGAAGGCCACCACGCCTTCGCGGATCGGGGCGAGGCGCTCGGCCTTGCGGCGGGCTTCCTCGGCGTCCTTGCAGCCGACCTGCTGCTCGGCCTTCAAGCCCTTGCCGCGGCCGGCCTTGTAGGCTTGGACGATGTAGACGGTTTCTCTGGCCATCCCTCTCCAGGCGACCTGTTCGAGGTCTGGGTCAAGACGGGAGGCGAATGATCCCCAACTTGGCTCAAGACTCTGGAGCCCGGATCAGGAAAACTGATTTCGCCAGACACCCAGAAGCGGGCAATACCCTACCCGTCCAGTCGCCTTAATGGAGCCGTTCATGGTCGCCCGCCGCGCCGTTCTCGTCAGCCTCGCCGTCCTCGCGCCCCTCGTCTTGGGAATGGCCGCCTGCGGGCAAAAGCCCGCGCCGAGCGCCGGCGACACCCTGACGGTCGCCGCCACGGCCATTCCGCACGCCGAGGTGCTGGAGTTCATCAAGCCTAAGCTGGCGGCGCAGGGGCTGAAGATCGAGATCAAGGTCTTCAACGACTACGTCCAGCCCAACGTCCAGGTCGCCGAGAAGCGCCTCGATGTGAACTACTTCCAGACCCTGCCGTACCTGGAGACCTTCAATGTCGACAAGGGCACCACCCTGGTGCCGGTGGTCGGTGTTCACATCGAGCCGATCGGGGCCTATTCGCATCGCTTCAAGACGGTCGCCGACCTGCCGCAGGGCGCGACCGTGGCGATCCCCAACGACGCCAGCACCGAGGACCGGGCCCTGCGCCTACTGGCGCGGGGTAATGTCATCGTTCTGGACACGACCAAGAAGTCGCTGAGCCTCAAGGACATCACCGGCAACCCCAAGGGCCTGAAGTTCAAGGAACTGGAAGGCGCGACCCTGCCGCGTACGCTGGACCAGGTCGACCTGGCGGTGATCAACACCAACTACGCCCTCGACGCCAAGCTGGACCCGTCCAAGGACGCCCTGCTGATCGAGGACAAGAACAGCCCCTATGTGAACTACCTGGTCGGCCGGCCGGACAACAAGGACGACCCCCGCGTCCAGAAACTGGCCAAGGCCCTGACCTCGCCCGAGGTGAAGGCGTTCATCGAGCAGAAGTACCACGGCGCGGTGGTGCCGGCGTTCTAGAGCATTTTCGAGCGAAGTGGATTCCGGTTCGCGTGAAGAAAATGCGTGCCTAACCCGTGGCGGTTTCCGGCTTCAGGGCGCCGCTCCGGTCCACGCGCAGCAGCAGCGGATGGTCCTGGCCGTTTGCGGGATCGATCAGCGAGATGACCACCGGCAGGGCCTTCATCAGCGCGATGGGCCAGCTTCTGGCTGTCGCGACGGACCGCGAAATACAGGACCAGGCCGTCGTGCGCGTAACCGACCATGGTCACCTGCGGCCAGCCGTCGGGGCGCAGGGTGGCCACGGCCATGACCCGGTTCTCGGCAAGGATCTGGAGCGTGCGCTCCCCCAGAACCTCGGCGGTGAGGTTCGAGGTGGCGTCGGGATGAAGCGGCTTTCGGGCAGCCATGGCTGTCCCTTCCAGTTGACCGAAGGCTCGCGGAGCGAAAGCCGTGCCCGGCAGCGAAGTGTCGGCGAAGAGCGAATGCGCGGCGTCAGGGCGTGCTCACTGAGCAAGCCTAGCACGAAAGGCGGTTTCCGGCTCGCGATTAGACCCGCTGCCGCCTTAAGTGGATCGCGCGCCTAGCGGGGGCTGACATTTCACCGTACATATCAGACCTCACCTGCTTTCTGGAGCGCCGCCTTGCGACAGTTCATGGCCCCTGACGACGCTGCGGCCGGCGGCCAAACCGCGGGCGGACGCGACCGGATGCTGGTGCTGGACGTCTGCTCGTCCTCGGGACTGGAGGACTGGTCGCCCGATCTGCAGAAGGCCAAGGTCTACGAGCGGATCCTGTTGGACCTGATCCTGGGCCGCCTGGCGCCGGGCGCGCGGCTGGACGAGCAGTCGCTGGCGGCCCGCTACGACGCCGGCCTGGCCGGGGTTCGCGACGCGCTGGGCCGCCTGGCCCTTGAKGGCCTGGTGATCCGCAGGGCCCGTTCGGGCACCACCGTCGCGCCCCTGGACCTCGTCGAACTGCGCCAGGGCTATGAGGCCCGGGCCCTGATCGAGCCGCACTGCGCGGGCCTGGCCGCCAAGCATGCCAGCAAGGCCGAGGCCGAGGCCATCCGCGCGGCTTTCGACGGAGGCGAGGACGCCGCCCGGGCGCGCGACCTGCCGGCCCTGGTGGCCATGGACCAACGCTTCCACGCCGCCGTGGCCCGCGCGGGCGGCAACATGGCCCTGGCCCGCATCCTGATCCCCCTGCAGCACAAGGCCGCCCGCTACTGGGTGTTCTCGTTCGGCGCGGCCACCCAGGCCGAGCTGATCGCCGACGTCGAGCAACACCGCGCGGTGGCCGACGTGATCGCCACCGGCGACGTCGAGGGCGCCAGGCTGGCGATGATGCGCGTGCTGAACATCATGCCAGAGGCGACCCGGCCGATGCTGGAAGGCTAGGGGCCGTTTTCAGTCCACCTATAGGCGCCGCAATATAATTTCTTCTGAAATGTTACATAACGTTTTGACGAACGTTGCGTAACATCCCATTTGCTAGCTCCACCGTCGCTCTCCCGGCGGACCTGGAGCCGTTGCGATGTCGATCCGCGCCTGCCTGCTCGCTTCCGCCATGGCCGTCGGCGTCTTCGCGTCGAGCGGCGCCTTTGCCCAGGATACGACGCAGGCGGACGCCGTCGATGCCGTGATCGTCCTCGCCCGCGACAAGGCCGGCCTGCTGGAGAAGCAGCCCAGCACCACGGTCTTCGGCCTGGAGAAGTCGCTGCTGGAGACCCCGCGCTCGGCCAGCTTCGTCAGCGACACCACCCTGACCCGCTACGGCATCGAGACGATCGACGGGCTGACCGCCGTGTCGCCGGGGACCTACACCGCCAGCTTCTACGGCGTGCCGGGCGCGCTCAATATCCGCGGCACCCTGGCCGAAAACTACTTCCGGGGCTTCAAGCGGGTCGAGAACCGCGGCACCTACTCCACCCCCATCGGCGGGGCGGCCCAGATCGAGATCGTGCGCGGCCCGCCAACCCCGATCTACGGCGCGGGCAAGGTCGGCGGCATGCTGAACTTCATCCCCAAGTCGGCCCGCGACGAGGGCCGGTTCCTGACCGATCCCAGGGGCGAGATCACCGCCACGCTCGGGGCCTATGACAAGAAAAACCTCACCGGCCAGGTCGCGCTGCCCGTCAAGCTGGGATCGGCCGACGGCGGGGTCTACGCCTATGGCGAGCTGGACGACTCCAAAAGCTTCTACCGGGGCCTGCACCCCAAGCGGCAGCTGGCTGAGATCTCCGCCGACGTCGACCTCAACAACGGCTGGAGCACGGCTTTCGGCGGCATGGTCTATCACTCGACCGGCGACATCCAGACGCCGGGCTGGAACCGCCTGACCCAGGACCTGATCGACCACCAGACCTACATCACCGGCCGCGACACCAGCCTGATCGACGCCGACCACAACGGCCGCATCACCCCGGGCGAGGTGGGCTTCTACCCGTTCGGCAGCGCGCTCTACATTCCGTACTTCGGCGCGCCCGCCACCGACGCCAATCACACGCTGGAAAGCGGGGTGGGAACCACCAAGCTCGACCCGCGCACCGTCTATGTCAGCGCCGCCGACTTCTCCAAGACCTGGACCAACACCCTCTATTTCGACCTGACCAGAAGCTTCGGCGACGACAGCGTGCTGAAACTGCAGCTGTTCTACGACGACCAGGAGAACAAGCGCTTCGTCTCGTACGGCTACCCGGCCTGGTTCGACAGTTCGGTCTGGGAGGCGCGGGCCAGCTACGCCTTCGCCCGCGATTTCGGGCCGGTCAGCACGCATACGATCGTCGGGGCCGGCTACCGAGAATTCGACGGCCGACGGCGCGAGAGTTTCAACAGCGGCATGATCGCCATCGACCGCCGCGACATCTCGGTCGGGGCCCAACCCAACGACATCATCGACAGCCCGTTCAGCGCCGAACCGGCCGGCGTGCAGGGCCTGGAATGGGAGAACGACAACCGCAGCACCTGGAGCCAGACGGGCGTCTTCTTCACCAGCGACGTCAAGTTTGGCCAGCGCCTGACCCTGACCCTGGGCGGCCGCTATGATTGGTACGACGTGGCCGCCGAGGACACGGGCTTTCTGCCGTTCACCGTCTCGGGGCGCCAGACACGCGATCGAGGGAAGGGGACCTACAGCGCCAGCCTCACCTACCAGACCCCGGTCGGCCTGATGCCCTATATCAGCTACGCCAAGGCCTCGGCCCTGGAGGTCAGCCAGGCCGGCGACATCGCTCCCGGGATGATCGCCGACGGCTCCTGGCTGTCGGACAGCGACCTGGCCGAGGCGGGGGTGAAGTTCCAGCTGCTGCGCGGCACGCTGGTCGGCTCGCTGGCCGCCTATCGCCAGAACCGCACCCAGCTGTCGGGCCTGACGCCGGTGGTGCAGGGCAGCCGGGCCAAGGGCGTGGAGTTGGAAGTCCGCTGGCTGGCCTCGAAGCATCTGAGCTTCACCGCCGTCGGCAACGCCCAGCACACCACGGTGAAGGGGCCGGACCAGTCGTTCCAGTACATCCCGGCCTATACGGCGGGCGTGCCGGGCGCCCAGGCCTATGGCGGCAGCTATGTCGTCTGGGCCTTCAGCGGCCTGCCCGGGCGCGGCGGCGACTACGACTACACCCTGATCCCCAAGTCGGTGGTCAGCCTGTACGGCGCCTACACCAGCGACACGCACGACTGGGGATCGGCCGGAGCGACCCTGGGCGTGACGCACGTGACCAAGACCTCCGGCACGGTGCAGGACGCGGTGACCTATCCCGCCTACGCGGTGGTCAACGCCTCGGCCTACATCGCGCGGGGGCCGTACACCGCCGAGCTCAACATCGATAACCTGTTCGACAAGCTCTATTTCACTCCGGACGCCGACACCTACGCCAATCTGGGGGCTTTGCCGGGGCGTGGCCGAGAGTGGCGGGTGACGCTGAAGCGGAGCTTCTAGGTGAACGACGCGGCCCGAAACCCTCTCCCAGAGGGAGAGGGAGGGACCCTCGCCGTAGGCGTGGGAGGGAGAGGGGTTACACCCTGACCGTTTTGCCCCGATGATCCGTGTGAAAGCGTCGAACGTCCAAACCCCTCACCCTCCCATCGCTTCGCGATGGGCCCCTCCCTCTCCCTCTGGGAGAGGGTTCAAGAGATCGCAATGACCGCTTCCTTCCGCCCTTGGCTCCTCGTCGCCGTCTTCAGCCTGCTGCTGTTCCTGATCACGGCGGCGACCTATTCGTCGCTGGGCGTGGTGATCCCGGCCATGGTTCCGGAACTGGGCTGGAGCTGGGAGCATGCCTTCCTGGGCTTCACGATCCTGGGCGTGTTCACCGGCCTGTCGTCCTGGCTGCCGGCCCTGCTGATCCGCCGGATCGGCGTGCGCGGCGCGATCCTGATCGGCGTGGCGGTGATGGCCGGCGGCCTGGCCTGCCTGTCGCGGGTCCACGCCCTGCCGATCTACTTCGTGGGCACGGCCCTGTGCGGGATCGGCTTTCAGATGGCGGCCCTGATCCCCGGCACCCACGTGCTGTCGGCGATCTTCAAGGAGCGGGCGTTGCCGTTCGGGATCTACTTCACCTTCGGCGCCCTGGGCGGGGTGGCCGGGCCCTGGATGGTGGTGACGGCCCTGGGCGCGACCCACAACGACTGGCGGCTCTACTGGGCGCTGCAGGCGGTCGTGGTGGGCCTTGTCGGCCTGGCCTGCGCCGTCGCCGTCGGCGGACCGCGCTGGCTGGAGCAGGCCGGCGCCGCGCTGGATCGGGAGCTGGACGCCGAGGCCAAGGCGGGCAAGACGCCCAGCCACGTCTATCACACCGACCACGAATGGAGCGTCCGCGACGCGGTCCGCACGCCGCAGTTCTATGTGCTGCTGGCCGCCTATTTCAGCCACCTGCTGGCCGGGATCAGCGCCGCCAGCCTGACCCAGGCCCACCTGACCCAACTGGGCGTGGCCGGCGCGGTGGCGGCGGGCATGCTCAGCCTGGAGGGCGGCATGCAGGTGTTCGCGCGCCTGAGCGGCGGAGCGATCGGCGACCGGGTCGATCCGCGCTGGCTGCTGATCTTCGCCCAGGGCCTGCTGGTGATTGGGCTGCTGGCCTTGTCACGCGCCACGACGCCCTGGCTGCTGACGCTGTACGCCGTCGGCGTCGGCGTCGGATTCGGCCTGACGGTGCTGGCGGTCAGCCTGTTGCTGCTGAATTATTTCGGCCGTCGCAACAATGTCGAGCTGTTCTCCCTGACCTGCCTGATCGGGGCGGTGTCGGCGGCGGGGCCGTTCATCGGCGGCGCGATCCGCGACCGGGTCGGGTCTTTCACCCCGGCCTTCCAGCTGTTCGCGGTCCTGACGGCGGTGGTGTTCCTGGCGGCGCTGTTCATGCGGCCGCCCACGCCGAAGTCCGCCGCCTAGCCGAGCGCGCACGAAAAAGCCGCCCCGACGCAAGTCGGGGCGGCTGGTTCGTCAGGCCGTTCTAAAGCTTAGAACGAGGCCTTCAGCGAGGCGGTCAGGGCTTCACCGAAGATGTTGCCGAACTTGTGCTGGCTCGTGTCCGAGTAGCGCAGGTCAGCGGTCAGGTGGTCGGTGATCGCGGCCGAGATGCCGATGTTGTAGGTGGTGTAGCCGTCGCTCAGGCCGGCGTAGTAGCCGGCGGTGTCGACTTCCTGACGGCCCAGGGCGCCGCTCAGGGTCAGCTTCTCGCCGATCGGGGCCGAAGCGTTGACTTCACCGTACAGGGCTTCGCCGCCCTCGCCCGGGAATTCCGGCGAGTAGTACAGAGCGGCGCCGAGGGTGCCCGGGCCGACCGCGGTCGAGGCGGCGGCCTTGACTTCGATGTAGCCGAACTGACCCGGCAGGCCGTTCTTGTCCTTGCTGTAGCCGTAGTAGATGACGCCGAGGTCCAGAGCGACCGGGCCGACGGTCGGCTTCACGCCGGCGTAGACGTCGATTTCGACGTCGGGGTTCGGCGTGCCGAAGTCGACGTTCGAAGCCCAGACGCCCGCGTAGCCGATGCCGTAGGTGGCGTCGACGCCGCCGAAGACTTGGCCCTTGGTGTTGGTGTTGCTCACGCCGCGGAAGATGTAATCGCTGGCGACGCCGACATTGTACGAGAGCTTCAGCTCTTCAGCCATCGCAGCRCCGCTCATGGCGACCGAAGCAGCAGCGGCGACCAGCGCCAGTTTCAGAAACTTCATGTGTTCTATCCCCTTATTTCGTTTTGCCGACCGAAGGGCTTGGAGCCTTCGCCGTCCAGCGACGCCTGCAAGCGTGTTTGGGCACAACAGGAATAGTTGTCGGCTTAGCCCTAGTTGCAATCGCGGTGGTTAAATCACCAGCACAAACGGCGCCCCGGGCACAAAGTTTGGGCGAAGTGTGACGATTTTGCTTCAGAAGTGACGTTGGGCGCCACAGTGTCCGATTAAGGTTTGTTTCGGCTTTACCTGAGGCTTTAGCGCATCGCTAGACTCGCCCCGCCCAAGTGCAGTCCGGCGTCTACCAACAGCGTTTCGCCGGTGATGTGCCGCGAGGCGGGCGAGGCCAGGAACACGGCGGACCCGGCGATGTCCTCTGCGGTCGAGGCGACTTTGAGCGGCGTGGCCGCGGCCGCTCCCGCGCGCAAACGATCAACACGCTCGGCGTCCATGGCCTTGCCGAACCACGGGGTGTCGATGAAACCGGGGCAGACGGCGTTGACCCGAATGCGCGGCGCCAGCGCTCTGGCCAGCGACAGGGTCATGGTCGTCAGGGCGCCCTTGGAGGCGGCGTAGGGCACCGAGGAACCGTTGCCGACCACCCCGGCGATCGAGGCGGTGTTGACCACGGCGCCGGGCTGCGGCGCGGCCTCGAGCAGGCTGCGGGCGGCGCGGACCATCTGGAAGGCCCCGACCACGTTGACCGCGTAGAGCCGCAGAAAGTCGTCGGCGTCGACCGCGTCGAGATCGGCGTGATTCGGGGCGAACTTGGTGGTCCCGGCATTGTTGAACAGCGCGTCGATCCGCCCCGAGGCGGCGGCCGCCTGGACGATCCGGCGGCAGTCGGCGTCCTGGGCCACGTCGCCCTGGACCAGCACGGCCTTGGAGCCTTCCGCCGCGATCAGCCGCGCGGTCTCCTCGGCTTCCTGGGCGCTGCTGGCGAAGTTGACGACCACCAGGCCGGCGCCGCGCCGCGCGGTCTCGACCGCCATGGCCCGGCCCAGGCCCGTGGAGGCGCCGGTGACCACCACCGTGAAGCCGTCGAAATCGCGTCCGCTCATTGTCGTTTCCTGTCCCAACACTTGTTTGGTGCGACGATAGCGACGCCGCGCGCGCTTGTCTCGCCGGGGCGCCGGGCCTAGATGACCGCCCATGACCGAACTTCATGTGACCCAACTGGGCCAGGTGGTCGAGCCCGCCGCCAGCCCCGACCAGGCCGTTCTCGAGCGCGTGCCCAACCCGCAGAGCGATGTGACCTATCTGGCCCGCTTCGTGGCGCCCGAATTCACTTCGCTATGCCCGGTGACCGGCCAGCCCGACTTCGCGCACCTGGTGATCGACTATGCGCCCGGCGACTGGCTGATCGAGAGCAAGTCGCTGAAGCTGTATCTGACCAGCTTCCGCAATCACGGCTCGTTCCACGAGGACTGCACGGTCAAGATCGGCCGCAAGATCGTCGAGATCGCCCAGCCGCGCTGGCTGCGCATCGGCGGCTACTGGTATCCGCGCGGCGGCATCCCCATCGACGTGTTCTGGCAGACCGGCCCGGCGCCCGAAGGTCTGTGGGTGCCCGACCAGGGCGTCGCGCCCTATCGCGGCCGGGGCTGATCACCTTCGAGCGCTGAAATGACGAGGGGCGCGTCCGGCTGGACGCGCCCCTTTTTCTTTGCGCCTAGCGCGGCGGCTGAGCCGATACGGGCGGCGGGGTCGGAACCGCGGGCGGGCGCCGGCTCGGCGGCTGCACGGGCCTGGCCGGGCCGATCAGCTTGCGGAAGCTGATCCGCACCGTCCGGCCGATCGGGTCGCGATAGTCCGGCTGATAGGCCTGGGGCGTGAGGCCCAGACCGTCGTGCACGTCCTGGCGGGTGTCGAACAGGTTCTGGGCCTGAAGCTGCACGCGCGCCCCGCGCAGCCACGGATGGGCCCGCAGCAGATCGGGGCGCGACGACAGGTCGGCGGTCAGGTTCAGGCTGACCGTCGCCAGGTCGCCGAAGAACAAATCCTTCTCCGCCGTCGTGCCGTTGAGGCGATAGCCGCTGCGCCAGCTGCCGTTCAGGAACGCGCCCAGACCGCTCTTGGACACGCCGGCCTGGACCTGCACCTCGTGCTCGGGACTGGCGCCCGAACCGCCGTTCAGGCGGTCGATGATCGGCAGGCCGTCGCGGATGGTGATCTCGTCCTTCAGTTTCCAGGTGTGATAGAGCGAGACCTGGAACTGGCCCTGACCAGGGCGCGGACCGCGGAAGCCGCCGCCGCCGCCTCCACCGCCACGGAAACCACCGCCGCCGCCGCCGCCGCCGCCGCCGCCTGCGCCGGGACCGCCGCCGGGGCCGTCATTGCCTCCACCACCGCCACCACCGCCACCGGGAGGCGGACCGCCGCCGCCGCCTGGGAAGGGGGAACCGCCGGGGCGCGGCTGGCCGAACGGCCGCGACAGGTTGAAGCCCCAGCGGATCTGTTCCTGCTGGGTTTTGGCGTAGTTCACCGGCCGGGAGTCGACCGAGATCAGATTGCCGTCGGCGTCGCGGCGGATCCGGTCGGGGAAGGCCTGCTCGATGTCGGCGGTGATGGCCGGGAAGCTGTTGGTCGAATCGTCGACCCGCGTGACCGTGTAGTTGGCGTTGATCTGCAGGTTGGTCTTGGCGTCCCTGGGCAGGGGCTTGATGTTGACGCCCAGCCTCAGCACCTGCCGGCTGTCGGACAGCAGGTTCGGGTTGCCGCCTTCGATGCGGGTGGCCAGCACGGTCCGATTGTTCTTGAAGTCGAAGATCGAGACGTTCGGCGTCGACAGGATCGGGTCGTTCAACTGCGAGGCGCTGGGGGCGCCCTGGTCGTCGCTGTAGCTGAAATTGAAGCTGACCGGATCGATCGGCGTCCAGTTGGCGCCGGCGCCCAGGGTCGTCAGGCCGCCGAACTCCGACACCTCTTCGTACTGGCCGTTGAAGTTGACCGACAGATCGCCGAGGAACGGCAGCACGTCCTTGGACCGGCTGGTCAGCGGCACGTTGATGCTGGCCTGCAGGTTGCCGCTGGTGCGCGAAATGTCCCGGTCGATCGGCACGCCCTGGCGGGTGCTGCGGGAATCCTGGTTCTGCGTGTCGGCGCCGGCCTTGAAGGTGGTCGAGACGTTGCCGGCCGGGGCGCGCAGCAGCGTACCGACCAGGACGACCTCGCCGTTGGCGGTGTTCGAGGTCGAATGGGCGGTGTCGGGCGAGACCCGGACCATCAGCTCCGACGGAATGTTGCCGAACGGGTTGAGCGCCGGGTTGCCGGCGGCGACGCCCTGGATGAAGGCGGTGGCGTCCAGGCCGCGCCCGGTGGTGGTCTCGCTGGTCGAATAGACGTAGCCGCCGGTGGCGCTCCAGCGCCACTCCTTGATCCGCCCGTTGGCCGCCGCCGTCACCGTGGCCTTCTGGGTGTCGGTCTTGCGGGTCATCGAGACGTAGTCGTCGGCGAAGCGATAGACCGCGACGTCCTTGGTGAACGGCGAGAACGGGTTGCCGGTCGGCACAACCAGGCGAACATCGGGGCCGCCCACGGTGGTGGGCAGGCCTCGGACGCCGGGCAGGCCCAGATAGCTGAGCGAGCTGGTGTCGTCGAAGCCCCCGCTGATCGTGACCATGGACGCCTTGCCAAGCGGGCGGGTCACCGCGCCGCTCAGGCTGGCGGTGGTGTTGTTCGGCGCCAGGCTGCGCCAGGCGGTCAGGTCGTCGCTGGCGGGAACGCCGGCGCCGGCGGCGAAGTCGGCCAGGGTCGGCGCGCCGAGCGCCGCCGAGGCGGGGACGGGCGCGTACCGGACGGGCGACCCGACGATGGCGCTCAGGGCCGGATCGATTTCCCCGCCGTTCACGCCGACGACGTTGCCGGTCAGGTCATAGGGCTGGCTCAGCTGCGCCCGCGTGATGTCCCGCTCGGTCTCGAACAGGGTCGAGTCGTGCGTGATCTTGCCGTTGAACAGCCAGCGCTGATCGCCCTGAACGCGGAACAGGGTGCTCTGCAGGTCTTCACTGGTGCGCCCGCCCGCCGTCGCGCCCTTCAGGCCCGCCTCGTTGGTCACGGCGCGGAAGCGTCGGCGCAGGACGAAGTTCACCACGCGCTGGTCGGCGCGGTAGCCATAGGTCAGGGAGACGGCCTCGGGCATGATGTCCATGCGCTCGATGGCCTCGGGCGGGATGTCGCGGACTTCCTGGAAGCCCGAGGTGCGGCGGCCGTTGATCAGCACCACCGGCTGTCCGTCGCCCCGGCTGGAACTGGTGCGCAGCTGCGGCTCGAGGAAAGCCATCAGCTCCGAGATGCTGCCGGCGCTGTAGGCGCGGATCTGGGCGGCGTTGAGCGTCAGATCCGGCTTGATGTCGCCTTCGACCGAGCCGCGCGGCTTGCCGGCCACGACCTCGACGGCCTCGACCTCGGCGGCGTAGGCGTCGGCTTCCGCCCCACTGGCTCCGGCGGGCCCAGCAGCCTGCTGCGGCGCCTGCTGGACCTGCGCCGTCGGTTGCTGCTGCGCCGGCGCGGCCTCGGGCGCGCCGTCCAACGCGGCGGACAAGCCAAGAACCAGAAGAGAAAGCGTCATGAACCCCGTCGGCCGTAAAGTTTTGGTCGGCGTGTAAGTACGCAGACATCGTCGAGCTTGGCCTTAGGCAACCCAAGGCAAGATGACAAGTTACCGTTACTTAAGGTCGATTTGATGCAGAACTGTTACATAAAATGTCGTGGATGATGCACGACGAAGCTTACGCTCACTAGTCCCACGCCTTGGGAGTAGAGACTAGCCAGGTGGCCATTCTATGGCGCGAAGCGTCATTTCGAGTGTAACGCGCCGCGATGAAGACGGCGGACCGATGCTGAAAGGCAACAGGGCGGCCAAGGCTTGGCGGCGCGTTTCTCAGCCGGCGGACCATTGCGTGGTGATCGCCGCCACGTCGGGCCGGGGGCGCTCCTGCGGAGCCTCGGTCGAGGTCCCCAGATAGAGGAAGCCGGCCACCAGCTCGCCTTCGGCCAAGCCCAGGATGGCCTGGGCGCGAGGGTCGTAGGAATACCAGTCGGTGATCCAGTTGGCGCCCCAGCCCATGGCAGCGGCGGCCAGCAGCATCTGCTGGCAGACGGCCGAGGCGCTCTGGCGCTGCTCCCATTCGGGGATTTCGCCGGGGATGTAGCGCGAGATCACGGCCACGGCGACCGGCGGCCGGGTCAGCTTGCGCAGGGCGGCGTTGGCCTTGACCGGATTGGCCTGGCTGTCGGCCAGGGCGGTGATCTGTTCAGCGAAGGCGTCCTTGGCCGCGCCCCGCAGGATCACGAACCGCCAGGGCGCCAGCTTGCCGTGGTCGGGCACCCGCGCGGCCAGGCGCAGCAGGTCGGTCAGCTCGGCGTCGTCCGGACCCGGAGCGGCCAGGCTCATGGCCGAGGCCGAGCGCCGCCTGGCCAGGAAGTCCAGCACCGCCTGCGACGGCTCGATCGGCAGCACTTCGCCAAATTCGGGGGCAGGGGGAACGGAACCGGTCAAGACGACCTCCAAGAAGCACGCATTTTTGTTTGGCGCATCTTCTTCACGCGAACCGGAATCCACTTCGCTCGAAAATGCTCTAGAGCCAGCACACCTATGGCCGGGCCTCGGCCGCCACAAGCCGCGAGCTGTTCGCATGACCGATAAACCCGGCCCCCCTAAGCCAGAATGGCTCAAACCGCACGGGACGCCGTGGTCGGTGACCAGCGAAACGGTCGTCTACGACAATCCCTGGATCACCCTGACCGAGCACCAGGCGATCGCGCCCACGGGTCGGCCCGCCCTCTATGGCAAGGTGGCGTTCAAGAACCGGGCGATCGGGATCGTGCCGCTGCACGCCGACGGCACGGTGACCCTGGTGGGCCAGAACCGCTTTCCCCACGCCAATTACAGTTGGGAGATCCCCGAAGGCGGCGCGCCGCTGGACGAGGCGCCGCTGGACGGCGCCAAGCGCGAACTGGCCGAGGAGGTGGGGCTGGAGGCCGCGGACTGGCGGCTGATCCTGACGATGGAGTTGTCCAACTCGATCACCGACGAGTTCTGCCACGGCTATCTGGCCCTGGACCTGACGCCCACGACCACCGCGCCGGACGAGACCGAGGACCTGGCGATGGCCCGCGTGCCGTTCGGCGAGGCCCTCGACGCGGCGGTTTCGGGTCACATGCCGGACTCCTTGACGGTGGCTTTACTGCTTCGCGTGCACCATATGGCGGTGAAGGGCGAACTCCCGGCCGATCTGGCCAGGCTTGTTTTGGCCTGACGACGGTCTTAAGTGCGCGAACGGTTTCGCGCGCCAGCCGTTGAAACCGAGGGCGTCTGGAGCATTTCTCAAAAAGATGCTCTATTGAGGCGTGGGCGAGGGAGATCCCGGTGGCCAAGCATCTAGAGGTCGTAACGCAGGAAAAAACGCCGCCCGTCTGGGCCGCGCTGCGCAATCAGGCCGAACACGCCGCCAAGGCCGAGCCGGCCCTGGCCTCGCTGCTCAACGCCGTGATCCTCAGCCATGACAATTTGGCYGACGCCCTGACGTTCCAGCTGGCGCGCAAGCTGGGCGACCAGGAAATGCGGGCCATGACCGCCCGGGAATTCGCCGCCGACGCCTTCGAGAGCGATCCGTCGCTGGTCGCCGCCGCGGAAGCCGACCTGATGGCGGTGTTCGAGCGCGACCCGGCCACCAAGGGCTACGTCCAGCCGTTCCTGTTCTTCAAGGGCTTCCTGGCCTTGCAGACCCATCGCGTGTCGCACTGGCTGTGGGCCCAGGGCCGCGAGACCCTGGCCTTCTACCTGCAGAGCCGGGCCAGCGAAGTCTTCCAGGTCGACATCAATCCGGCCGCCCGCATTGGCAAGGGCGTGTTCATCGACCACGGCACTGGCATCGTCATCGGCGAGACCGCGGTGGTCGGCGACGACGTCTCGATGCTGCAC
>NZ_JBFTZS010000077.1:0-13065 GCF_056406675.1 Caulobacter sp. P1_B12_2
GTCCAGCTCCTGCTTGCTCTCGGTCTCGGTCGGCTCGATCAGCATCGCGCCGTGGACGACCAGCGGGAAGTACATGGTCATCGGGTGGAAGCCCTCGTCGATCATCGCCTTGGCGAAATCGAGCGTGGTCACGCCGGTGCCTTCCAGCCAACTGTCGTCGAACAGCGCCTCGTGCATGCAGGGGCCGTCCGGGAAGGCCGGGCTCATCAGGTCCGACAGGCGGGCCTTGATGTAGTTGGCGTTGAGGACGGCGTCGTCGGCCACCTGGCGCAGGCCGTCGGCCCCGTGGCTGAGCATGTAGGCGTAGGCCCGCACGAACATGCCCATCTGGCCGTGGAAGGCGCTCATCCGGCCGAAGGCCTGTGCGGCGGGGCCCTTGGCCTCTTCGACCAGCTGGAAGCCGTGGTCCTGGCTCACAACCCACGGGGTGGGGGCGAACGGCGCCAGGGCCGCCGACAGCACCACCGGACCCGCGCCCGGACCGCCGCCGCCGTGCGGGGTGGAGAAGGTCTTGTGCAGGTTGATGTGCATGGCGTCGACGCCCAGGTCGCCCGGACGAACCCGGCCGACGATGGCGTTGAAGTTGGCGCCGTCGCAGTAGAAGTACGCCCCTGCCGCATGGGTCAGGCGGGCGATCTCGACCACGTCGCGCTCGAACAGGCCGCAGGTGTTGGGGTTGGTGACCATGATGGCGGCCACGTGGTCGCCGAGCTTGGCCTCCAGGTCGACCAGGTCGACCCGGCCGTCGTCGGTCTGGGCGATCTCCACGACGGTGTAGCCGCAGAAGGCCGCCGTGGCCGGGTTGGTGCCGTGGGCGCTGGTCGGCGCCAGCACGGTCTTGCGATGGCCGTTGCCGGCCGCCTCGTGGGCGGCGCGGATGGCCAGCAGGCCGCACAGCTCGCCATGGGCGCCGGCCTTCGGCGACAGGGCGACGGCCGGCATGCCGGTCAGGGTCTTCAGCCAATGGGCCAGGCGGTCCATCAGCTCGATCGCGCCCTGCACCGTCGACTGCGGCTGCAGCGGGTGGATGTCGGAGAAGCCCGGCAGGCGGGCCATCTTCTCGTTCAGGCGCGGGTTGTGCTTCATCGTGCACGAGCCCAGCGGATACAGGGCCAGGTCAATGGCGTGGTTCTTCTGGCTCAGGCGCACGTAGTGGCGCACCGCCTCGGGCTCGGACAGCCCCGGCAGGCCGATCGGATCCTTGCGGACCAGGTCGCCCAGGTCGTCCGCGGCGGGCGCGTCCGGCAGATCGACGCCGGTCTTGTCCCAGGCGTTCAGTTCGAAGATCAGCGCCTCGTCCTGCAACAGACCGCGGGCCCCGGTCAGGGTCGGGTGGACGTAGTCGTTGGCGTCAGTGGTTTCGGGACGGGTCGGCCGTCCAACGGAATTCATGCTCATTGGGCCAGCACCTTGGTCAGGGCCTTGGAAAAGAGGGCGATGTCGAGGTCAGGCGTGGTCTCGGTCGCGGCGRCCAGCAGGACGTCGTCCAGGCCGGCCGACGGATCCAGGCGCGAGAACGGCACGCCGGCGATGACGCCGTTGGCCGCCAGGGTCTCGACGACCTCGGCGGCGTTGCCCGAAAGCTTGATCGCGAACTCGTTGAAGAAGCGCGGGGTCAGGATCTCGACGCCCGGCACGGCGGCCAAGGCGTCGCGCAGCTTCACGGCCTTGTGGTGATTGACCAGGGCCAGCCGGCGCAGACCCTTCTCGCCCAGCAGGCTCATGTGGATGCTGAACGCCAGGGCGCACAGGCCGCTGTTGGTGCAGATGTTCGAGGTGGCCTTGTCGCGGCGGATATGCTGCTCGCGGGTCGACAGGGTCAGGACGAAGCCGCGACGACCGTCGGCGTCGACGGTCTCGCCGCAGAGCCGGCCCGGGGCCTGGCGGACGTATTTTTCCTTGCAGGCGAACAGGCCGACATAGGGACCGCCGAAGTTCAGGCCGTTGCCGATCGACTGGCCCTCGGCCACGACGATGTCGGCGCCCATCTCGCCGGGCGACTTCAGCAGGCCGAACGAGACGGCCTCGGTGGTGACCACGATCAGCAGGGCGCCGGCGGCCTGGGCCGCGGCGGCGATCTTGGTCACGTCGGTGGCCGTGCCGAACACGTTGGGGGTCTGGACGACCACGCAGGCGGTGTCGGCGTCGATGGCGGCGATCACCGCGTCCTCGGCGTCGACGGCGGGCGTCAGGCGCTCGGTGGCGACGCCGGCCGCGTGGGCCAGGGTCTCGACGGTGCCGACATATTGCGGATGCACGCCGCCCGACAGCACAGCCTTGTTCCGGCGGGTGATCCGGGTGGCCATCATCACCGCTTCGGCGGCGGCGGTGGAGCCGTCATAGAGCGAGGCGTTGGCCACTTCCATGCCGGTCAGGGCCGCGACCTGGGTCTGGAACTCGAACAGCACCTGCAGCGTGCCCTGAGCGATCTCGGGCTGGTAGGGCGTGTAGCTGGTCAGGAACTCCGACCGCTGGATGATGTGGTCGACGGTGGCCGGCACATGGTGGCGATAGGCCCCCGCCCCCACGAAGAACGGACCTTCAGAGGCCGAGCGGTTGCGGCGGGAAAGGCTGAGCATCTCGCGCTCGACCTCCAGTTCGCCGGCGTGGAACGGCAGGTCGACCGGATCGGTGCGACGGGCGACGGCGGGCACGTCGACGAACAGTTCGTCGATCGAGGCCGCGCCGATGACGCCGAGCATGTCGGCGCGATCTTCGGGTGTGAGGGGGAGGTAGCGCATCTAGATCGACTTTCCGAAAAGGGCGTCCGTCAGGCGTTTGAACACGGGTTTGGCGGGCTTGGCGTCAAGAGCGGCGCGGGCCTTGGCGAGGGCTTCGGCGACGGCGGCCTGGTAGGCCTCCGTCTCCCGCTGGTAGTCGGCGTAGCTGGCGAACAGGCCGCGAAACTCCTCGCGTCCGGCGGTTCCGTAGGCCTGGAAGTTCATCGACCAGCCGACCGGCGGCTCGCCGGTCGCGGGCGTGGCGTAGGTCGTACCGGCGCTCAAGACCACGAAAGAGGCGGTGGCTTCGGCCAGATCGAAGACCAGGTCGAAGACCGCGTCGTCGCATCGCTCCAGGTCGATCACCGCGATGTCGTCCTTGGGATCGACGTTCACGACCATGACCGTCTGGCCGTCGAGACCGACCTCGCCGTCCGCGCCGAGCGTCGCACCGGCCGCGGCCAGGGTCTTCTCCACCGCCGCCCCATAGGCCGCCGGGGCGGGCGTCAGGGTCGAGTTGTGGAGAAGGACCTGGACCATGGCTTACAGCGTGCCGAGGAACGCTTCGTACGCGTCGCGATCCATCAGGGCGTCGACCTCGGCCGGATTCGAAAGCTTGATCTTGGCGAACCAGCCGCCGGTTTCCGGCAGGGCGTTGACGGTCTCGGGGCTGTCGCCCAGCTCGGCGTTGGCCTCGACCACCTCGCCCGACACCGGGGCATAGACGTCGGAAGCGGCCTTGACGCTCTCGACCACCGCCAGGGCCTCGCCCTGCTTCACGGTCTTGCCGACCTCCGGCACTTCGACGAACACCACGTCGCCCAGTTGCTCGGCGGCATAGGCGGTGATGCCGACGGTCGCGACATCGCCGGCGACTTCAACCCACTCGTGATCCTTGGTGAACTTCATGGTCTGGGCCCTTCTCTAGATTTTGCGCACGTAGCGAGTGGGAACGAACGGCGAGGCCACGACCTCGGCCGCCTGCGGCTTGCCGCGAACGATGACCTTCAGCGTCGAGCCGACCACCGCCAGGGCGGGGGGCACGAAGCCGATGGCGATGGCGCCGCCGAAGCTGGGGCCGAAGCCGCCGCTGGTGACCACGCCGACCACCGCGCCGGTCTCGTCGGCGATCTCGGCGCCTTCGCGGGCGGGGGCGCCTTCCAGCACCTTCAGATTGACGCGGACGCGCTTGAGGTCGCCGGCCAGTTCCTTGGCGATGCGCTCGGCGCCCAGATAGTCGCCGGCCTCGCGGCGGCTCTTGCCGACGGCGAACGGCATGCCGGCCTCGATCGGCGAGACCGTCTCGTCCATGTCGTGGCCGTACAGCGGCAGGCCGGCCTCCAGGCGCAGGCTGTCGCGGGCGCCCAGGCCGATGGCCTTCACGCGCTCGTCGGCCAGCAGGGTGTTCCAGATGCGCGCGGCTTCCGTGGCCGGCACCGAGATCTCGTAGCCGTCCTCGCCGGTGTAGCCCGAGCGCGAGATGATCGCGTCGGTCCCGAAAGCGGTCAGGGCGGCGGTGTCCATGAACACCATGCCGGCGGCCTGCGGCACGTGGGCGGCCAGGACGGCGGCGGCCTCGGGGCCTTGCAGGGCCAGGAGGGCGCGGTCTTCCAGGCGCTCGACGGTCGCCTCGCCCTCAAGGGCCTTGGCGATGATGGCGTAGTCGTTGTCCTTGCAGGCGCCGTTGACGACGATGAACAGGCCGTCGTCGTCGGGACGCGCGGTCATCAGGTCGTCGATCACCCCGCCTTCGGCGTTCAGCAGCACCGCGTAGCGCTGCTTGCCGGGCTTGAGACCCTGATAGTCGGCCGAGACCAGCTTCTCGAAGCTCTTGGCGGGGTTCTCGCCGCGCAACCGAGCCTGACCCATGTGCGAGACGTCGAACAGGCCCGCATGCTCGCGGGTCCACAGGTGCTCCTTCAGCACCCCGTCCTTGTACTGCACCGGCATGTGATAACCGGCGAACGGCACCATGCGGGCGCCGGCGGCGACGTGCGCCTCGTACAAGGGGGTCTTCTTGAGATCTTGGTCGGACACGCTTTGGGCTCCAATCGGGGTCGGCGACGCCGCCCGGCTTTCGCCAGGTGGTCTCGCCCCCGCTGTCCCTTTGACCTGAGAGATTTCGGCCCGGATACGGGCCTTGCTCCTTCGGCGGGCTTCCCTTGCGAGTTGCCTCTTTCCAGCGTTCCTAAACCCGCGCGGTCCTTTTGCCTGAGCGTTTCCGGGGCGGTTGCGCCTTCGGCCTCGAGACCAGAATCCCGATGTCTCCCGCGAGGGTCGAGGCGTGTTTGGGCGAGGGGGCGGACGGAGTCAACTGGAGAGGCGCGATCTCGCCGCCATCCTTGGCCCCGTCACCACCAAGCGATCGTTTGAGGTCGCGAAATGCGACCTCAAACAGCCTACATCCGCTCCGGCGCCTCGATGCCCAGGAGGTCCAGGGCCAGTTCCAGCTGCTTCAGCGTCGTCTCGGCCAAGGCCAGGCGCGAGGCTCGGATCGCCGGCTCGTCGGCGCTGAGGATCGGGCACGCGGCGTAGAACTTCGAGAAGGTCTGGGCCAGCTTGTAGGCGTGCTCGGCGATGAAGTTGGGGGCCTTCTTGTCGTAGGCCTCCGACAGGGCGCCTTCGAACGCGTCCAGCAGCAGGGTCAGGTCGCGCTCGGCCGGCTCGCCGACGATGATCGCCCCCGAGACGACCTTCTGCTCGGCCGCCTTGCGCAGGATGCTCTTGATGCGCACCGACTGGTACAGCAGGTACGGGCCGGTCTTGCCCTCGAAGCTGGTGAAGCGGTCGAGGTCGAAGACGTAGGAGGTGCCGCGGAAGTTCTGCAGGTCGGCGAACTTCAGGGCCGCGATCCCCACCTTGTGGGCGGTTTCCTCGAAAGCCTCTTCCGAGAGTTCAGCGCCCAGACCGGCTTCGCGGAGGCGCTCGCGGGCCTTCTCGCGGGCCATCTCGATCAGGTCGTGCAGCTTCAGGACGCCGCCGGCGCGGGTCTTGAACGGCTTGCCGTCGCTGCCGTTCATGGTGCCGAAGCCGATGTGCTCCAGCCCGCCCGGCTCGGCGTAGCCGGCCAGGTACGAGGCGCGGAACACCTGCTCGAAGTGGTCGGCCTGGCGCTGGTCCACGCAGTAGAGGATCAGGTGCGGGTCGAACGACTTGCGACGGTCCAGGATCGTGGCCAGGTCGGTCGTGCCGTACATGGCCGAGCCTTCCGACGACACGACCAGCAGCGGGTCGGGGCTCTCGACCTCGACCACCGAACCGTCGGGCAGCTTCTTCTTCTTGGTCTCGCCGGGACGGGCCACGCGGACGATCCGGGCGCCCTGGTCGTCGACCAGCAGGCCCTTGACCTCGAGCTGGCGGACCATCGGGGCGATCAGGTCCTGAACGTCGCTCTCGCCCTTCCAGAGGTCGAAGTCGACGCCCAGGGCATGGAACTCGCGCTCCAGGGCCACGCGGCTGATAGTGACGAAGTGACGCCAGAGCAGGCGATAGCCGAAGCGGCCGTTCTGCAGTTCGGCGGTCGCCTTGCGGGCCCGCTCCTTGAACTCCGGATCGTCCTTCTGGCGCTGCGAGGCGGCGGGGTAGAGGCGGTCGAGGTCTTCCAGGGTCACGCGCTGGGCGAACTCGGCCATGACCTTGGCCTCGTCGGCCGCGGAGAAGCCGCGCGGGGCCTCGATCAGGCGCTCGAGCAGGGCGCCGATGAAGGCGTCCTCCTCCATGATGGCGCTGATCAGCAGCCCCATCTGGAAGCCCCAGTCGCCGAAGTGGGCGTCGCCCACCACGTCGTCGCCGCGGAAGCGGTACAGGCGCTTGACCGACTCGCCGATGATCGAGGCGCGCAGGTGGCCCACATGCATCGGCTTGGCGACGTTGGGGCCGGCATAGTCGACCAGCACGCGACGCGGCGCGACCAGGGGCTCGGCCCCGGCGCGCGGATCGGCGGCGATTTCATTGGCGCGGGTCGATAGGGCGTCGCTGCTGACGCGCATGTTGATGAAGCCGACGCCGGCGATCTCGACGGAGGCCAGGCGCGGGTCGGTCTTCAGGATGTCGACGACCTGCACGGCGATCTCGCGCGGATTGCGCTTGGCGCTCTTGGCGGCCGCCAGGGCCCCGTTGCATTGGAAGTCGGCCAGGTCGGGCCGGTCGGACGCGGTGACGCGACCGAAGTCGGGGGACAGTCCGGCGGCCTGGAAGGCGGCCGCGGCCGCCTCGCTCAGGGACCGCTTCAAATCACTCATGGCTTGGCGACGTTTCCGGGTTGGGTCTGGGCTTGCTGCGTCTGACCGGCGTTGACGCGGAAGCGCTTGCCGTCACGGTTGAAGGCGGCCATTTCCGGGGTCACGTCGAAGCCGATCAGGACCTCGAAATTGCCGCCGCTGACCTTTTCGTCGGCGCGCGGGATGGTGATGGTCTTCAGGGTCTCGTTCGCATAGACGCGATCGTGGCCCTGCGGGAAGGTCACCGGCAGGTCGAAATATTCCTTGGCCAGGACGTCCTTGTTGCGCTCGGTCACCGCGACCCAATAGCGGTAGGTCTTCTTGTCGCTGGTCGCCTGCGGACCGCGGCCCAACTCGAACAACATCTGGACCTGCATCTTGATCGGGTCGTTGCTCTTGTAGGCGCAGCCCGAGCTCAGACCCTGGATCTCGCCGGTGTAGGCGGTCTGGCCGGCGGATTCCTTGCCGTCCTTGAACTCGACATAGCGGCTGGCGTCGTACAGCACCTTTACATACGGGCACGGGCCGGCGTTGCGCAGCTGGGCCAGGGGCGCCTTGGGCTGGTTCCACTCGTCGTCGCGCTTCTTCTTCTTGGCGGCCTGGTCGTCGTCGCCCTGGCCTTGGCCTTGGCCGCCGGGGCGTCCGCCTTGCTGGGCGTGGACGGTCGTCGCCGTGGCGGCGATCGAGAGGGCCATCAGAGCGCTGAGGGCGACGGAAAAATTGCGGCGCATGAAACGTCCGGTTCGAGAATTGGAGCTTGAGCGGGAATTCCCCGCCAGCGTCATGGAGCCTGATAAAGGCATATGCGTGACGTCGCAATGCGCAGCAGATTTCGTTGAGTTTTCGCCCAGTGCTGGCGCGGTCGGCCCGGAACCCGTAGGTTCAGCGCCATGAACGCCCATTCGCCCATCCCAAGCCCCGGCCGCCGCGAACTCCGCGTGGTCCTGGCCAGTCCGCGCGGCTTCTGCGCCGGCGTCGATCGGGCGATCCAGATCGTCGAGCGCACGATCGAGAAGTTCGGCGCGCCGGTCTATGTGCGCCACGAGATCGTCCACAACCGCCACGTGGTCGATCGCCTCAAGGCCATGGGCGCGGTGTTCATCGAGGAGCTGGACGAGGTTCCGGAAGACCGCCCCGTGGTGTTCTCGGCCCACGGCGTGCCCAAGACCGTCCCCGCCGCCGCCAAGGCCCGCGAGATGGTCTATCTCGACGCCACCTGCCCGCTGGTCTCCAAGGTCCATGTCGAGGCCCAGAAGCATTTCGATGCCGGCCGGGAGATCGTGCTGATCGGCCATGCCGGCCACCCCGAGGTGGTCGGCACCATGGGCCAGCTGCCCGAGGGCACGGTCACCCTGATCGAGGACATCGACGACGCCCGCGCCTGGATCCCGCAGAACCCGGCCAACGTCGCTTTCCTCACCCAGACCACCCTGTCGGTCGACGACACCGCCGAGATGGTCGACCTGCTGAAGGCGCGCTTCCCGGGCATCGCCGCCCCGCACAAGGAAGACATCTGCTACGCCACCACCAACCGCCAGGAAGCGGTGAAGCTGCTGGCCGGGGCGTCGGAGCTCATCCTGGTGGTCGGCTCCAGGAACTCGTCCAACTCGGTGCGGCTGATGGAGGTCGGCAAGCGAGCCGGCGCCAAGGACGCCCGGCTGATCGACGACGCGCGCGGCATCGACTGGTCCTGGTTCGAGGGCGTGTCGAGGGTGGGCGTCACCGCCGGCGCCTCGGCGCCCGAGGATCTGGTCCAGGGCGTGATCGACGCCATGGCCGCGCGCTACGACATCACGGTCGAGGAACTGGTCGAGGCTCGCGAGACGGTGACTTTCAAGCTGCCGCGGCTGCTGACGACCTGAACCGAGCCGAACTTCAGCTTTTCTCGCCTCCTACCGACGAAAAGCACGGTCACTCGCTCTTGACCGCCAGCGCCGGCTCCCGCATCCCCGCCTCATGGCCGTCTACACCGACATCACCGACGAAGAACTCGCCGCCTTCCTGGGCGACTACGACCTGGGGCAGGCCGTGGCGTTCAAGGGCATCGCCGAGGGGGTGGAGAACTCCAACTTCCTGCTGGAGACCGAAACCGGCCGGTTCATCCTCACGGTCTACGAGCGACGCGCCAAGCCCGAAGACCTGCCCTATTTCCTGGACCTGCTGACCTGGCTGGCTGATCGCGGCTATCCCAGCGCCAAGCCGATCGCCGACCGTTCGGGCGCGACGCTGAAGACCGTGCGCGGCAAGCCGGCCGCCCTGGTGGAGTTCCTGCCCGGCCTGTCGGCCCGCCGCCCCACCGTCGCCCATTGCCGCGAGGCGGGCGAGGGCCTGGCTTGGCTGCACCTGGCCGGCGAGGGCTACCCGGCCCGTCGCGCCAACGACCTGGGCCAGCCGCACTGGGCCCCGCTGTTTTCCAAGCACCGCACGGCCGCCGACGGCCTCAAGCCGGGCCTCTCCGCGACCATCGACAAGGACCTGGCCGCCCTGGCCCTGTCGTGGCCGCGCGGCCTGCCGTCGGGCGTGATCCACGCCGACTACTTCCCCGACAACGTCTTCTTCAAGTCGGACGGCAAGTTCGCGGCGGCGATCGACTTCTATTTCGCCTGCGACGACGCCTACGCCTACGACATCGCCGTGACTCTGAACGCCTGGTGCTTCGAGGCCGACGGCAGCTTCAACATCACGGCCGCCCGGGCGCTGATCGCCGGCTACGAGCGCCGCCGGCCGCTGAGCCCGGCCGAGCGCGAGGCCATCCCGATCCTGGCGCGCGGCGCGGCCATGCGCTTCTTCCTGACCCGTTTGGCCGACTGGGGCGCGACCCCGGCCGGGGCGCTGGTCAAGCCGAAGGACCCGCTGGAATACGAGCGCAAGCTGGCCGTCCACCGCGAGGGTCTCAGCCTGTTCGGAGCCGGCGCGTGACCCCCAAGCTGATCATCTACACCGACGGCGCCTGCCGCGGGAATCCCGGCCCCGGCGGCTGGGGCGCCCTGCTGATGTACGGCGACAAGAAGAAGGAGCTGTGCGGCGGGGATCTTGCGACCACCAACAACCGCATGGAGCTGATGGGCGCCATCCAGGCCCTCGAGGCGCTGAACAAGCCGACCAAGGCCGAGCTGCACACCGACAGCCAGTACGTGATGAAGGGCGTCACCCAGTGGATCCACGGCTGGAAGGCCAAGGGCTGGAAGACCGCCGACAAGAGCCCGGTCAAGAACGTCGACCTGTGGCAACGCCTGGACGCGGCCCGGGCGCGGCACGAGGTCGATTGGCGCTGGGTCAAGGGCCACGCCGGCCACGTGCACAACGAGCGGGCCGATGAACTGGCGCGGCTAGGCATGCTGAAGACGCTGGGCGAGAAGCCCTAGGAGCCGGGTCGTCCGTCGGTCTCGACCGACAGGCGCAGCTCGCGAAAGGCCGCTGTCAGGGCGTCCAGGCTGAAGCTCAGATTGCGGCCGCTGGGATTGGGCAGCACCCAGGCGGCGGCGCCCCCGAACGGTTCGGCCTGGCGGCCCCAGGACACGGTCCGGCGTCCCATCATCGCGCCATAGGCCGCCTTGCCCAGGAAGGCGACATGGCGCGGCGCGTGGCGTCGGACCCAGCGCTCGAACCCGGCGGCGGCGGCCACGAATTCCGAGCGCGCCAGGTCGTCGACGCCGGCGGTCGGCCGCTCGACCACGCTGGTGATCCCAAGCCCGTAGGCCAGCAGGCTCGCATCCTGCTCCGGATCGACCTGGATCGGGGTGAACCCGGCCAGGTGGAGGACGCGCCAGAACCGGTTGCTGCGCCCGACGAAATGATGCCCCGCCGCCGCGGCGGAAAGCCCGGGGTTCAGGCCGCAGAAGACCACGGACAGGCCCGGCTTGACGATATCGGGAAGCGGCTTGTCCATGGGCGTCCGGCTAGGTGTTGAGCGACTTGGGGCCGCTGACGAACGGACTGCCCCGAACATAGAAACGCAAGGTGCGGTCGGCCTCACGCGAAAGCCCGATCCTGACGCCCTGGCCGATCTCACCCGGCGCTTGGTCGCCTCGGGCCAGCCACAACGGCCCGGCTTCGCAGAGGTCCAGCCCATCGGCCCAGGGACCGATCTCCAGCGCCTGCGCCAGCCGGCCCGGACCGCGCGCCAGGTCGCGCAGCCGTTCGGTCCGGCGATTGCGCTGCATGATCGGCACACCCTCCAGCGGCTCTAGCGCCCGGATCAGGACGCCCGCCCCGATCCCGGCCGCCTCGCTCGAGACGTTCAGCATCCAGGAGACGCCATAGGCCAGATAGATGTAGGCGTGCCCAGGCTCGAGAAACAGCGAACGGGTGCGCGGAGTCATGCCCCGATAGGCGTGCCCCGCCGCGTCGCCGACGACATAGGCTTCGGTCTCGACGATCAGGCCGCTGACGACGCCTTCCGGCGTCTCCCGCACCACTACTTGGCCGACGAGGAAACACGCCAGGGCGGCCGTATCGACCGGCAATTCGGAACGGGCGAGCCGTCGATAGGTCATGCCGGTCGCGCCCTTAGCTCCGCTCATCCCGGCGAATGCCGGGACCCAGATCCTATGGCGGAGCGGATGATTGGAATAGCGCGACGCTGATGGTGTCAGCCACACCGCTATTCCATCTGGGTCCCGGCATTCGCCGGGATGAGCGGATCATTTTTAGGCCGCCAACACCCCCGGCTCCGCGCCTTCGGCGAACGGCAGGCCTTCATCCTCCCAACCGGTGATCCCGCCGATCATCAGCTTCACGGGCCGGTTCAGCATCGCCAGCTTCAGCGCCGCGCGGTCGGCGCCGTTGCAGTGGGGGCCKGCGCAATAGACCACGAACAGGGTGTCGGCCGCCCACTCCGCCATGCGCTCGGCGGTGATGTCGGCATGACGCAGGTGCAGCGCTCCGGGCACGTGGCGGCGGGCATAGGCCTGGGGCGAACCCACCACGTGCAGCAGGACGAAATCGGTCTCGCCGGCCTTCATCGACGCGCCGACGTCGGAGCAGTCGGTCTCCAGCGCCAGACGACGGGCGTAGTGGACGGCGGCGTCTTGCGACGACGCAGCGGGGATGGCGGAAACAAAGCTCATGGCGGCCTCCTCTGTTGGCGAGGAAGACTTGCCCCAGGCGGCGTCTCGGCGTTAGCTGGCATCATAGACATAGACCGTAAAGATCATGCCAAACCCTGCTCCTCGTCCCGTATCCGCCAATCGGCCGAAGAACCTGAAGGTCGTGGCCCTGGCCTATGACGGCCTGTGCACCTTCGAGTTCGGGGTGGCGGTCGAGCTGTTCGGCCTGCCCCGGCCGGAGATGGGGCCGGACTGGTACGACTTCGCCACCGCGGCGATCGAGCCGGGACCCTTGCGCGGCCTGGGCGGCGTTCAGGTGGTCGGCGACGGCGGGCTGGAGCTGGTCGAGCAGGCGGGCACGATCATCGCCCCCGGCTGGCGCGGCGCCGACACGCCCGTCCCCCAGCCGCTGATCGACGCCCTGAGGACCGCCCATGCCGGCGGGGCGCGCGTGATGTYGATCTGTTCGGGGGTGTTCGTGCTGGCGGCCGCGGGCCTGCTGGCGGGCCGGCGGGCCACCACCCATTGGCGCTATGTCGACAAGTTGCGCGCCCTCCATCCCGACATCGATGTGCAGCCCGACGTGCTCTATGTCGACGAGGGCGACGTCATGACCTCGGCCGGCAGCGCGGCGGGTCTGGACCTGGGCCTGCACCTGGTGCGCCGCGACTTTGGTCCGGAGGCCGCCAACACCGTGGCCCGGCGGCTGGTGATCCCGCCGCACCGCGACGGCGGCCAGGCCCAGTTCATTCAGCGCCCGGTGCCGACCGCCTTCGAGTCCTCGCGCCTGTCGCCGATCCTCGACCGCATGCGCGCCGACCTGTCCCGCGACCACACGGTCAAGGCGTTGGCCGACGCGGCCGGCATGAGTCCGCGCACCTTCCTGCGCCGGTTCGAGGCCGCCACGGGCGTGACCCCGGCCCGCTGGCTGCTGGCCGAGCGCCTGGCCCGGGCTCGCGACCTGCTGGAAACCAGCCCGGCCGGCGTCGAGCAAATCGCCCAGACCGTCGGCTTCGGCGCGGCGGCCCTGCGGCACCACTTCCGCAAGGTGCTGGCGACGACGCCCCAGGCCTACCG
>NZ_JBFTZS010000078.1:0-13063 GCF_056406675.1 Caulobacter sp. P1_B12_2
GGGCCGTCGGCGACTCCGACTGATCCTCGAACAGGCCGGTTTGAACTCCCAGCCCCGTCAACCCGGACTGTCCGGCTTGCGTCCGGCTTGGGCCTTGGATCCTTCTGAGACCCGCTTCCCAAGACACCACGCCCGCCAGGCCAGCCCGGCCCCGCTCGGTTCCATCCCCATCGCCTGCTTGGGCCGGTACCAAGAGCCCTCCCCGTGATGGTGACCTGTTCAGTATGCGGCCGGTCTGAACGCGGCGGCGGTTGTGACGCTTATTATTATTCAGGGCGTTGGAAAGGTTAGAGATTTGGGCGGCGCTGGCGGGGATAGGCGCGGCTGGATCCCCGCCGGGGACATGCCCTTGCGGCGTGTCCCCACATCCCAAGCGCGGCGTCAGCTGATGGGGACACGCCGCAAGGGCATGTCCCCGATCCAGGTGCTGTCCCCCGAAAAGCCACGCTCAAAACGCCGCAGTTTCGGCCCGACCTCTGACTCGGCCGAGGTTTTCCACTATATAGCCCCCACCATGAGCCGCACCTTTCTCAAGATGAACGGCCTCGGCAACGACTTCGTCGTGATCGAGACCCTGACCCAGCCCTTCCATCCGACGGCTGAGGAGATCCGCGCCATCGCCAAACGCGGTGACGGCGGAATCGGCTGCGACCAGGTGATCGCCATCGACCCGCCGCGCGCCGAGGGCGCTTCGGCCTATGTGCGGTTCTGGAATTCCGACGGCGAGGAGACCGGGGCCTGCGGCAACGGCACCCGCTGCGTGGCCTGGCTGCTGATGCAGTCGGCCCAGAAGGACAGCGTGGCCTTCGACACCGTGGCCGGACGCCTGTCCGGCGTGATGGCCGGCGACAAGCTGGTGACCGTCGACATGGGCCGGCCGGGCCTGGCCTGGGACCAGATCCCGCTGTCGGAAGAAATGGACACCGTCGGGATCGAGCTGCAGGTCGGTCCGATCGACGCGCCGCTGGTCCACACGCCGGGCTGCGTCTCGATGGGCAATCCGCACGTGGTGTTCTTCGTCGACGCCCCGGTCAGCGACGCCTTCGCCACCGGCACGGGCAGCCTGGTCGAGCACCATCCGCTGTTCCCCGAGGGCGTCAATGTCGGCTTCGCCCACATCGCGGCGCGGGACCACATCCAGCTGAAGGTTTGGGAACGCGGCGCGGGCCTGACCGCCGCCTGCGGCACCGGCGCCTGCGCGGCCCAGGTCGCCGCCGTGCGTCGCGGCCTGACCGACCGCGTCGCCAAGGTCGAGTTCGAGAGCGGCGCCCTGACCATCGAATGGCGCGAGGCCGACGGCCACGTGATCATGACCGGCCCGATCACTCTGGAATTCACCGGCCGGCTGCCCGAGTTGGTGGCCGCATGACCATTCAACCCGCCCTCATTCATCCGGCCATCGGACCCGGCAAGACGGCCGTGATCACCGGCGCGGCCGACGGCATCGGCCTGGCCGCCGCCCAGGCCTTCGCCGCGCTCGGCATGAATGTGGTCATGGCCGACATCATGGGCCGGGCCCTGAAGAAGGCCGCCGACGCCATCGGCGACAAGGCCCTGGCCGTGCCGACCGACGTCGCCGACCGCGCCGCCGTCCAGGCCCTGCGCGATGCGGCGGTCGAAAAGTTCGGCGCCGTGGACGTGCTGATGAACAACGCCGGGGTCGGCGGCGGGGGCGACGCCTTTTCCGGCGAGGACCCGTGGAAGCGTGTGCTCGACGTCAATCTGTGGGGCGTGATCAACGGCGTCCAGCTGATCGGCGAGGAGATGGCGGCCAGCGGCCGTCCGGGCCTGATCATCAACACCGGCTCCAAGCAGGGCATCACCCAGCCGCCGGGCAATACGGCCTACAACGTGTCGAAGTCGGCGGTGAAAGCCCTGACCGAAGGCCTGGCCCACACACTGCGCGAGATCGTCGACTGCCAGGTCGACGCCCGCCTGCTGATCCCCGGCTTCGTCCATACCGGCATGACCCGTCGCGGGACCGACAAGCCGGCCGCCGCCTGGACGCCGGAGCAGACGGTCGCCTTCATGCTGCAGAGCATCCAGCGCGGCGACTTCTACATCCTGTGCCCCGACAACGACGTGCCGCGTTCGGTCGACGAGAAGCGCATGGCCTGGGCCATGGGCGACGTCATCGAGAACCGCCCGGCCTTGTCGCGCTGGCGCCCCGACTGGAAGGACGCCTTCGACGCGTTCGTGGCCAGCGACGGGGACCTGCCGTGACGACCTACACCCTCATCTCGCGGCCTCCGACGCCCCGGCCTGCCGTGGGCGAAGAGGGCGGACCGGCGACCACGATGTCGGGGCCGGACGGCGTCGACGTCGTCACCTTCGGCTGCCGGCTGAACGCCTATGAATCCGAAGCTATCCGGGCCCGCGCCTCGGCTGACGGTCTGTCGGACGCGGTGGTGTTCAACACCTGCGCCGTGACCAACGAGGCCGTACGTCAGGCCCGCCAGGCGATCCGCAAGGCCCGCCGCGAGCGGCCCGACGCCCGGCTGATCGTCACCGGCTGCGCCGCCCAGATCGACCCCGCCGCCTTCGCCGCCATGCCGGAAGTCGACCTGGTGCTGGGCAACGCCGAGAAGGCCGCGCCGGGCGCCCTGCTCGACACCTCCACCCGCGTGCGGGTCAACGACATCATGTCGATCAAGGAGACCGCCGGTCACCTGATCGCCGGCCTCAAGGACCGCGCCCGGGCCTATGTCGAGGTCCAGAACGGCTGCGATCACCGCTGCACCTTCTGCATCATTCCTTATGGCCGGGGAAACTCGCGCTCGGCCCCGGCCGGCGACGTCGTCGACCAGGTGCGCCGCCTGTCGGCCGAGGGCTATCGCGAGGTCGTGCTGACCGGCGTCGACGTGACGTCGTGGGGCACGGACCTGCCCGGCGAGCCCACGCTGGGCCAGCTGGTCGCCCGGATCCTGAAGCTGGTCCCCGACCTGCCGCGCCTGCGCCTGTCGTCGATCGACGCGGCCGAGATCGATCCGGACCTGTTCAAGCTGCTCGAGACCGAGCCGCGCCTGATGCCCTATCTGCACCTCAGCCTGCAGGCCGGGGACAACATGATCCTCAAGCGGATGAAGCGCCGCCACAGCCGCGAGGACGCCCTGAAGCTGGTGTCCGAGGTGCGCCGCGTGCGCCCCGACACCGCCTTCGGCGCCGACCTGATCGCCGGCTTCCCGACCGAGACCGAGGAAGCCTTCGCCAACACCCTGAAGCTGGTCGAGGAGGCGGGTCTGGCCTTCCTGCACGTCTTCCCCTACAGCGCCCGCCCCGGCACGCCGGCGGCCCGCATGCCGCCCGTGAAGGGTCCGGTGATCAAGGATCGCGCCCGCCGCCTGCGCGAGGCGGGCCAGGCCGGTCTCGAACGCCATCTCCAGCGCCAGATCGGCCGCACCCTGTCGGGCCTGGTCGAGCGCGAGGGCGTGGCCCGGGCCGAGGACTTCACCGAGATCGCCTTCGACCCCGCTTTTGGGGGCCTCGCGCCTCAAGGCGAGATCGCCGCCTTCCGGGTGGTCGGCCACGACGGGACGCGGGTGATCGCGGAGCGCGCCGCCTGAGCATGATCGACCGTCGCGTCCTGGCCGCCGTTCTCGCCGCGACCCTGTCGCTCGGCGTTTCGGCTCGCGCCCAGGACGCCGCGCYGGTCCCGGAGCCCAAGACCGAGGACAGCCCGCCCGCCGCCTTCCAGCCGATCGGCCCGATCCAGCCGATCGAGTTCAGCGTCATGACCTACAATGTCGAGGGCCTGCCCTGGCCGGTGCGGTCGGGGCGCGGCTCCAAGCTGAAGGAGATCGGCCGCCAGCTGGCCGCCCTGCGCGAGAAGGGGCTCGAGCCCGACGTCGTCCTGCTGCAGGAGGGCTTCCGCGACGAGGTCGACGACCTGATCGAGCTCAGCGGCTATCCCTATGTCGCCAAGGGCCCGCGCAAGAAGCAGCGCGACGGCAGCCAGCTGACCCGCGAAGACCGGCCGCGCTACAAGCGGGTGAAGTACCGCCGCAAGGGCGAGGGCTGGGGCAAGTGGGGCTCCAGCGGCCTGTGGGTCCTGAGCAACCACCCGATCAATTGGGTCAAGTCGCACGCCTWTCACTACTGCGCGGGCCTGGACTGCCTGGCCAACAAGGGGGTGATGCTGGTCAGCCTCGACGTGCCGGGCCTGCCGACGCCGGTCGAGATCGCCGATACGCATCTGAATTCCAAGGGCGCCTCGGGCGTGCCGCGCAATCGCAACCGCATGGCCCATCACCTGCAGGCCGCGGAGCTGGGCCAGTTCATGCAGAGCGACCGCACGCCCGGCGCCCCGCTGATCGTCGGCGGCGACTTCAACGTCATGCACGCGCCCGACCGCTTCGACTACGTCATGCAGCGCTATCCGTTCGATGTGGTCAGCCAGGTCTGCTTCCAGACGCCGCTGAGCTGCGACGCCAAGATCTCGGCCGACGGCGACGCCCCCTGGCTCGACACCCAGGACCTGATCGGCTTCAAGCAGGGCGACCGTGTCGGCGTCCGCCCCGTCCAGGTCGAGGCCCGGTTCGACGGTTCGGCCACGGGCGGGCCGGTGCTGTCGGACCACGACGCCTATGAAGTGACCTTCCGCCTGACGCCGATCCCCATCCTGCCGGTCCCGCCGCACAAGCCTTGAGGTTTCCGATGTCCGACACGCTGACCGGCGGGTGCCAATGCGGCGCCGTGCGTTTCCGGGTGGAGGGCGAGCCGGGCCGCGCCTCGATCTGCCATTGCCGCATGTGCCAGAAGGCCTTCGCCGGACCGTTCGGGGCCCTGGTCACCGTCAAGGTCGCCGACCTGACCTGGACGCGCGCCGCGCCGGCCCGCTTCCAGAGCTCGGACGCCGTCCAGCGCGGCTTCTGCGCCGCCTGCGGCACGCCGCTGACCTACGAGTGGAGCCCCGACCAGATCGACCTGGCGGTGTTCGCCTTCGACGATCCGTCGCGGGTCGAGCCGAACGTGCAGCTGGCCGTCGAGGGCCGTCCGGCCTGGATGGATCACCTGGCCGACATGCCGGTGCGCCCGCCGATGGGGCCGTCAGGCGCGGTGGTTTCGCACCAGCATCCCGATCACGAGACCTGATCCTTCTCCCGCAAGGGGAGAAGGATTCAGACCTCCTCCTCGCCCCCGGCGAAGCCCGGCAGATGCCAGCCGAACTTGATCGCGCAGGCCCGCAGGCCGAAGGCGGCGGTGAAGCCGGCGATGCCGGCCGGCCAGAAGCCGACGTGCAGCTGGTGCAGCACCGCGAACACCGCCGCGCCCAGCAGGGCGGCGGTGATGTAGATCTCGCGGCGCAGCAGCAGGTTCGGCTCCTCGGCCAGCACGTCGCGGATGATCCCGCCGAACGCGGTGGTCAGCACGCCCATCATCACCGCCGTGAACGGATGGACGCCCAGGTTCAGGGCCTTGGCCGTGCCGACCACGGCGTAGGCGGCCATGCCCAGGGCGTCCAGCCACAGCAGGGCCCGAAACCGCCAGCCCCGCTTGCCCAACATCCACACCGTCACGGCCGCCAGCAGGCAGACCATGATGTAGCCGGGCCGCTGGATCCAGAACACCGGCGCGTCGATCAGCAGGTCGCGCAGCGTGCCGCCGCCCACCCCGGTGATGGCCGCGAAGAAGCCGAACGTGATGATGTCGTGCTTGCGATGGGCGGCCGCCAGCGCGCCGGTCGCCCCGAACACGGCGACGGCGGCGTAATCCAGCCAGAACAGGGTGGTCGAAAGCGCGTCCATGGGCGTTTGATGCCACAGCCCGATACAGCCTGTCTCAGGCTCTATCTCTATTAATTGGAGCGTAGTGGGCGCTGAAACCGCTCACACTTTCAGCTGTCACGCTCTAAAGGAACGCCATGAGCGAAAAGCCCGAGCAGAAAAAAGGCTGGTTCCAGCGCCTGACGTCGGGCCTGGCCCGGTCGTCGCAACAGATGACCGAGCAGGTCACCGGCGCCTTCACCAAGAAGCCGCTGGACCAGGAACAGCTGGACCAGCTGGAGGAGATGCTGATCGAGGCCGATCTGGGTCCCCAGATCGCCGCGCGCATCACCGACGCTTTCGGCAAGGCCCGGTTCGGCAAGTCGTCGACCGACCTGGAGGTCAAGGAAGCCCTGGCCGAGCTGGTCGCCGCCGAGCTGACCGACCGCGAGGGCGTGTTCGACCCGCTGTCGGGTCCCAAGCCCTATGTGGTGCTGTTCATCGGCGTCAACGGCTCGGGCAAGACCACCACCCTGGGCAAGATCGCCTCGGACCTGACGAGCAAGAAGGCCAAGGTGCTGATCGCCGCCGGCGACACCTTCCGCGCCGCCGCCGTCGAGCAGCTGAAGGTCTGGGCCGACCGGGCCGGGGCCGACTTCATGTTCCGTCCCGCCGGCGCCGACGCCGCCGCCCTGGCCTATGAGGCCGTCGAGCGCGCCAAGGCCGAGGGCCACGACGTGGTGCTGATCGACACCGCCGGCCGCCTGCAGAACAAGCAGGGCCTGATGGACGAGCTGCTGAAGATCATCCGGGTGCTCAAGAAGGTCGATCCCGACGCCCCGCACGAGACCCTGCTGGTGCTGGACGCCACGGTCGGCCGCAACGCCCTGGCCCAGGAGAAGATCTTCGGCAACCAGGTCGGCGTCTCCGGGATTGTGATGACCAAGCTGGACGGCACCGCGCGCGGCGGGGTGCTGGTGCCGGTGGCCCGCGCCTCCGACAGCCCGATCAAGCTGATCGGGGTCGGCGAGGGGATCGACGACCTGCAACCGTTCGACGCGCGCGCCTTCTCGCGTTCGCTGGTGGGCCTGGAAGACTGATGATGACCGACACGCCGCCCGCCGAAACCACGAAGAAAAAGAACGCCGCCTGGGTGCGCACCGCCATCGACTACGGTGCGCCGGTCGCGTTCGGCGTGGCCTTCTTCGCCACCGGCCGCAACTTCCAGACCGCCACCTGGGTGCTGGTCGCCGCCTCGGCCCTGGCCCTGATCCTGGGCTATGTGGTCGAGCGCCGCGTGGCGCTGCTGCCGCTGTTCTCCGGCGTCATGGCCCTGATCTTCGGGACCCTGGGCCTGGTGTTCCACAGCGACGTGTTCGTGAAGATCAAGGTGACGGTGGTCAACGCGTCCCTGGCGATCTTCATGATCGGCGGGGTGATCGCCGGCCGCGCGCCGCTGAAGGCCCTGATGGGCGAGGCCGTGCACCTGCCCGACGCGGCCTGGCGCATCCTGACCCTGCGCTATGGCGGCTATTTCGCCTTCGCCGCCGTGGCCAACGAGGTGGTCCGCCTGACCCAGACGACCGACATGTGGGTGAAGTTCCGCATCGGCCTGCTGCCCCTGGCCCTGCTGTTCTCGCTCAGCCAGGTGCCCTTCATGATGAAGCACATCGCCAAGGGCGACGAGGCCAAGACCCCCGAGCCGCCGGATGCGGGCTTCTAGCGATATCGACAGCCCACGGACCGTCTGTCGTCAAACCGACGTGTAAGCGTGGTACATAAAGGTCCGTCGGCGGAAACGAGGGACGACGGATCATGGCCAAGACCAAGGGCGACCCCAAGGACTCCAGAGGGAGCGATCACGGCGGGGCTCTGACCCGTTCGCCCAGCCACCTCCTGCACCGGGTTCTGCAGCTGGCGCTCGACATCTATGCCGAGGAAAGCGGATCGGGCGGGATCACTCAGCGCCAGTTCGCGGTCCTGGCCGCCGTGGCCGAGAACGAGGGCGTCACCCAGACGGGCCTGGTTCGCGCCACCGGCATCGACCGCTCGACCCTGGCCGACATGGTCGCCCGGATGATCACCAAGGGCCACCTGGAGCGCCATCGCTCCGACCAGGACGCCCGCGCCAACACCGTCAGCCTGACCCCCGCCGGCGCCGCCGTGCTGGAGGACAGCCGCCCCAAGGTGGCCATGGCCGACGCCCGCATCCTGGCCCTGCTCAAGCCCAGCAAGCGCGAGGGCTTCCTGGAGCTGCTCAGCGACATGGCCGTCTCCGACGTCCACGCCGAGCCTGAAGCCAAGGCCAAGAAGCTCAAGGCCCCCAAGGCCGAGAAGTCGGCCCAAAAGGACGGCAAGAAGGATAAGAAGCCCAAGAAGGAAAAGGCGGCCAAGAAGGCCGCCTGATCCGGCTCTAGACCAGCAGCACCGTCGCGCCCGTCGTCTCCCGCGCCTCCAGGCGGCGGTGCGCCTCCGCCGCCTCGGCCAGCGGCAGGCGGGCGTGGACGGGGATCTTCACCGCGCCGCTCGCGACCACGTCGAACAGCTCGCGGCTCATGGCCACGACGTCCTCGCGCCGCGCCAGGTGGGTGAACAGCAGCTGCCAGGTGACGAACAGCGAGCCCTTCTCCATCAGCAGCATGATGTCGAACGGCGGGATCGAACCCGAGGCCGCGCCGAAGCTGACGAAATGGCCCAGCGGCCGCAGGCAGTCCAGCGAGCCTGGGAAGGTGGCCTGGCCGACGCCGTCATAGACCACGTGGCAGCCCTCGCCGTTGGTGATCTCGCGCACCCGCGCCACGAAGTCCTCGCGGTTATAGTCGATGACATGGTCGCAGCCGTTCCGGCGGGCCAGGGCGGCCTTGTCCGGCGAGCCGACCGTGCCGATCACGGTCGCGCCCAGATGCCTGGCCCACTGGGTCAGGATCAGGCCGACGCCGCCCGCCGCGGCGTGCACCAGCACGACGTGGCCCGGTTCCACCCGGAACGTCCGGCGCAGCAGGGCCTGCGCCGTCAGGCCCTTCAGCATCATCGCCGCCCCGGTCTCGAAATCGATCGTGTCGGGCAGGGGCACAAGGAAGTGGACCGGCACGATCCGTTCCTCGGCATAGGCGCCCAGCGTGCCGACATAGGCCACGCGGTCGCCCGGCATGAAGTCGGTCACGCCCTCGCCGACCGCCACCACCTCGCCCGCGCCCTCGTTGCCGGGCGTGAACGGCAGGCCGCCGGGCGGGGCGTAGGCGCCGGTTCGGAAATAGACGTCCACGAAGTTCAGGCCGATCGCCCGGTTGCGCACACGGACCTCGCCGGGCCCGGGCCGGCCGATATCGACGTCTTCGTAGGTCAGGACCTGCGGCCCGCCGTGGCGGTGAACACGGATCGCTTTCATGCTCGGCTCTCTCTCACGCTGCGGACGCTCGGCCCGGGGCAGCGGAGATAGCGTCGCGCCAGCCCTAGCTGTAGACTGATATCGACGAGAACAGAGTTCTGGAAAAATGATATCCGATCAGATCGGCCTCGACCTTCTGTCCACCTATGTGGCGGTCTGCAAGCAGGGCAGCCTCAGCCGCGTGGCGGCCCAGACCGGGCGCGCCCAGTCGGCGCTGAGCCTGCAGATGCGCCGCCTCGAGGATCTGGTCGAAAAGCGTCTGTTCCAACGCACCGGACGCGGCGTCGTGCCCACCGCCGAGGGCGAGCTGTTCCTGGGCTACGCGATCCGCATCCTCGCCCTGGGCGACGAAGCCCTGGCGCGGCTGCGCAACGTCGAGGTCAGCGGCGTGGTGCGTGTCGGCCTCGCGGAGGAGGTGGCTACGGCCGCCCTGCCCGCCGCCCTGGGGCGGCTGCGCCGCGCCCACCCCGACATCCGCCTGGACGTGGTGGTCGAGCACAGCGTCGCCCTGGGGCGGCTCTGGCGCGAGGACGGGCTGGACGTGATGATCGGCCCGACCTCGGTCGTGGTCGCCGACGCCCTGGTCACCTGGAACGTCGATCTGCTGTGGGTGTGCGGCCTGGACCACGCGCCGGACCCCGAGCGGCCGCTGGACCTGGTCGCCTTCGCCGCGCCCTGCCTGTGGCGTCAGCGGATGATCGACGCGCTGGACGGCCTGGGCCGCGAACACCGGGTCACCTTCACCAGTCAAAGCATCCTGGCCCTTCAGGCGGCGGTCGAGAGCGGGCTGGGCGTGGGCCTGCTGCCGCCGGAGTCGGTGCGGGCGGGCGCCATGCGGACCCTGAAGGCCTCGGCGGGCGCGCCTGAACCGCTGACCGTGCAGTACGGCCTCTACGCCCACGACCGGCGCGCGCCCGTCGTCGACGCCGCGATCGATGTCCTGCTGGACGGCCTGCCGACCCGGCTCCGGCCGTGATCGATCCGAAAGCCTTAGGCGGCGGTCCGGCGACGCTTTAGGATCGCGCCACGCCGAAAGGGCGGCTCGGCCCGCTGGATCTCCCCGGCGCGCGAGCGTCCAGGCAGGAGCCGCCATGGCCAAGGGTCAGAAGAAGTCCAACAAGGAAGTCCGCAAACCCAAGGCGGACAAGAAGGCGGCCCCGGTCTCGACCTCGCCGTTCATCGTCACGTCGGGGAAGAAGTAGGCCCGACACCAGACCGCCCACCCCGCGTCGGCAGGGTGGGCGGTGGTGTTGTGTCGTCTTGGACGCACACTTGGCGGCGGCCAATCAGCGCGCTTGGAATTGGTGGGGCTCTAAGGCTGGCGTTCTGCGTCCACCCGCGTTAGCAGACCGCCCATGATCCGCCTCGACAATATCTCCAAGCAGAACGGCCACCAGCTCCTGTTCATCGAAGCCTCGATGGGCATCCAGAAGGGCGAGAAGGTCGGGCTTGTCGGCCCGAACGGCGCCGGCAAGACGACGCTGTTTCGCATGATCACCGGTCAGGAGCAGCCCGACGACGGGCTGGTCGGGATCGATCCCGGCATGACGATCGGCTATTTCAGCCAGGACGTCGGCGAAATGTCGGGCCAGAGCGCGGTCGCCGCGGTGATGGACGGCGTCGGTCCCGTCAGCGCGCTGGCCACCGAAATGGCCGAGCTCGAGGCGGCCATGGTCGATCCGGACCAGGCCGACCAAATGGACGCCATCCTCGAACGCTATGGCCACGTGCTGGAGCGCTTCCAGGAACTGGACGGCTATGCGCTGGACGCGCGGGCGCGCGAAGTGCTGGCCGGCCTGAGCTTCAGCCAGGAACGCATGGACGGCGACGTCGGTCTGCTGTCCGGCGGCTGGAAGATGCGCGTGGCCCTGGCCCGCATCCTGCTGATGCGGCCCGACGGCATGCTGCTGGACGAACCCAGCAACCACCTGGACCTGGAAAGCCTGATCTGGCTCGAGGCCTTCCTCAAGAACTACGAGGGCGCCCTGCTGATGACCTCGCACGACCGCGCCTTCATGAACCGCATCATCGGCAAGGTGGTGGAGATCGACGGCGGCTCGCTCATCAGCTATTCGGGCGATCTGGACTTCTACGACCAGCAGCGGGCGCTCGGTGAGGCGCAACGCCAGGCGCAGTACGAGCGCCAGCAGGCCATGCTGGCCAAGGAAATCAAGTTCATCGAGAAGTTCAAGGCGCGCGCCTCGCACGCCGCCCAGGTCCAGAGCCGGGTCAAGAAGCTCGACAAGATCGACCGTGTCGAGCCGCCGCGCCGTCGCCAGGCGGTCCAGTTCGATTTCCAGAGCCCGCCGCGATCAGGCGAGGACGTGATCAACCTGCGCAATGTCCACAAGGGCTATGGCGCCCAGCCGATCTATGAAGGCCTGGATTTCCTGGTGCGCCGCAAGGAACGCTGGTGCGTCCTGGGCGCCAACGGCGCCGGCAAGTCGACGCTGTTGAAGCTGGTGGCCGGCGACACCAAGCCCGACCAGGGCGCGGTCAACATCGGCGCCAGCGTCAGGATGGGCTATTTCGCCCAGCACTCCATGGACCTGCTGGACGGCGAAGAGACGATCTTCGAGTCCCTGGAGCGCTCGTTCCCGCAGGCGGGCCAAGGGAGCTTGCGCACCCTGGCGGGGTGCTTCGGCTTCTCCGGCGACGATGTCGAAAAGCCCTGCCGCGTCTTGTCCGGCGGCGAGAAGGCSCGCCTSGTCATGGCCAASATGCTGTTCGAYCCGCCTAACYTGCTGGTGCTCGACGAGCCGACCAACCACCTGGACATGGCGACCAAGGAGATGCTGGTCGCGGCTTTGGCGGACTTCGAGGGCACCATGCTCTTCGTCTCGCACGACCGCCATTTCCTGGCGGCCTTGAGCAACCGCGTGCTGGAACTGACGCCCGACGGCGTCCATCAGTACGGCGGCGGCTATACGGAATATGTCACCCGCACGGGCCAGGAAGCGCCGGGTCTGCACCCCGGAGGGTAACGGCGCCGGTTCCCCCAAACGCAAACCGCCCGCCTCGCGTCGGCGAGGCGGGCGGCTGCGCGCTGTAACTAGCGAACGCTTAGGCGGGCTGTTGCACGCCGGCTTCGTTCAGCCATTCCAGGATCTTGGCCTTGGGCATGGCGCCGACCTTCATCGAGGCCATCTGGCCGCCGCGGAACAGCATCATGGTCGGGATGCCGCGCACGCCGTAGCGCGACGGGGTCGTGGGGCTGTCCTCGATATTGACCTTGGCCACGGTGACGAAGTCGGCCAGCTCCTCGGAGATCTGCTCCAGGGCGGGGGCGATCTGCTTGCAGGGGCCGCACCATTCGGCCCAGAAGTCGACCAGGACCGGCTTGTCGGCCTGCAGGACGTCCTTTTCGAAGGACTCGTCGGTCACCGCTACGGTGCTCATCGTTTGGCTCCATCTGCGCCGGGGGATCGGGCGCGCTAGAAAACTGTGTTGCCCAAACAGCTTGGGCCGGGGATTCGCTCCCCGTCTTGCGTCAAGATTTAGGGACCCGCGCCCGCCTCGGCAATGATCTAGAACAGCCGGGCCAGGGCGGCGGCCATCACCTTTTCTGGAACCGCCATGAGTTTGGGGCCGTCCGTCCACACGATCGCGGCCTCGATCGGGCGGTCGGGGAACACCTCGGCCAGCACGGCGGCATAGACCGCCATCTGCGACAGATAGGCCGGATCGGCGTTCTCGATGCGGTCGGGCGAGGGGCGGTTGGTCTTGTAATCGACCACCAGCACCCGGTCCGGCGTGACCACCAGCCGGTCGACCCGGCCGGAGATCTTCAGCGCGGCGGGCAGTTTCGCGGCGCCCCCGGCCACCGAGACCTCGGCCCGCGAGCCGGGGCCGAACACCGCCGCGAACCGGTCGTCCTCCAGAACGCCAAAGGCGGCGGACGCCATTTCCGCGCGCTGGTCGTCGGTCAGGTCGCGCTCGGCGGCCAGCAGGCGGCCGGCGGCCGTCCTGCGAC
>NZ_JBFTZS010000079.1:0-12993 GCF_056406675.1 Caulobacter sp. P1_B12_2
AGGTGCTGGAGACGGCCTTCCCGGGCATGAAGGACGCCGACGTCGCCGTGGCGACCGCGCGGCGCAAGATCGAGGGCGGCACGGCCGCCCGGCTCTATGTGCGCGGCGGCGGCTTGACCCCCGGCGTCTCGCTGCACTTCGCCCATTGCTGCAGCCCGGTGCCGGGCGACCGCATCGTCGGCATCCTGCGCGAGGACGGGACGGACAACAAAGAGGGCGGTCTGGACGTCCACACCATCGACTGCCCCAAGCTGGCCGAATACGAGGACCGCGAGGACCTCTGGCGCGACCTGAACTGGACGCCCGAGGCCGAGCGCGAGACCGTGTCGCTGGCCCGCCTGCACGCCACGATCGGCAACGCGCCGGGCGTTCTGGGCCAGGTCTGCACGATCATCGGCGAGGCCGGCGGCAACATCGTCAACCTGCGCATGCATCACCGGCAGAGCGACTTCTTCGACGTCGACATCGATGTCGAAGTGCGCGACGCCAAGCACCTGACCAACATCTCGGCGGCGCTGCGGACGTGCCCGACCGTCGAGACGGTGGACCGGACGCGGGGGTAGGGCCTAGGCTCTCTCAGTCCCCCGCCGGCCGGGCCCGCAGCATCCGATCCACCCGTCCGGCCAGGTCCACGACCGCGAACGGCTTGGTCAGCACTTCCATCCCGGGTTGGATGTGTCCGTGGTTGAGGACGGCGTTCTCGGCGTAGCCGGTGATGAACAGCACCTTCAGGTCCGGGCGCAGCACGCGCGCGGCGTCCGCCACCTGGCGTCCGTTCAGGCCGCCGGGCAGGCCGACGTCGGTGATGAGCATGTCGATCTTGGCGCCGGACTGGAGGATCTTGAGCCCCGCCGCGCCGTCCGCCGCCTCGGCGCAGGCGTAGCCCAGCTCCTCCAGGGCGTCGATGATCAGCATACGGATGGTCGGCTCGTCATCGACCACCAGCACGGTTTCACCCGCGCCGGGATTCAGGACGTGGACGGCCTCCTCGGGCGTGTCGATCTCCTCCTCGCCGAAGTGGCGGGGAAGATAGATGCAGACCATCGTGCCCTGGCCGACCTCCGAATAGATCCGGACATGGCCATGCGACTGGCGCGCGAAGCCGTAGACCATCGACAGCCCAAGCCCGGTGCCTTCGCCCAGCGGCTTCGTGGTGAAGAACGGATCGAAGACCCGCTCCTGGATGGCCTTCTCGATGCCCACGCCGGTGTCGCTGACACAGACGGTGACGTACTGGCCGGACTCCAGGCCGCGCTCGGCGGCGGACCGCCGATCCAGCCACTTGTTGGCGGTCTCGATCGTGATCCTGCCGCCGTCGGGCATGGCGTCGCGGGCGTTGATACAGAGGTTCAGCAGGGCGTTCTCGAGCTGGTTGGCGTCGACCAGGGTGGGCCAGAGGCCTCCAGCGGCGACCGTCTCCACCAGGATCGAGGGGCCGACCGTGCGCCGCACCAGGTCCACCAGTTCGGCCATCAGCCGGTTGATGACGATCGGCTTGGGCGACAGGGTCTGCCGGCGCGAGAAGGCCAGCAGGCGGTGGGTGAGGGCGGCGGCTCGGCGCGTGGCGCCCTGGCCGGCGGCCAGGTACTTCTCGACGTCGCGGGTGCGCCCCTGCGCCAGGCGCGTGCCCACCATCTCGAACGAACCGGCGATGCCCGACAGCAGGTTGTTGAAATCGTGCGCCAGCCCGCCGGTCAGTTGGCCGACCGCCTCCATCTTCTGGGCCTGCCGCAGCGCCTCCTCGGCGTCGCGCAGCCGGGCCTGTTCGGCCAGGCGCTCGGTGACGTCGTAGACGAACTGGTAGGCCCCGGCCCGCAGTCCCTGATCGTCCCGCAGCACGCCGAACCGCATTTCGTAGAAGCGACGGTCGCGATCGGGGTCGCCGAACTCGCCGATCTCGACGAAGTCCTCGCCGGCCAGGGCGCGAGCCCAGACCGCCTGGACCTGGGCGCGGTTCTCGGGCTGGTCGGCCAGGAGGTCGAGCATGCTGTCGCCGACCGCTGGTTTGAGGCCGAAGATCCGCTCGAACTCGCGCGCGGCCGCGCTGTTGATGGCCAGCCAGCGGTAGTCGTGATCGACCACCTGGACGAAGGCGTTGGACCCTTCGACGATGTCCGCCAGCACCCGGCGCTCGGCCAGCGCCTCGGCGACGCGGGCTTCCAGGGTCTCGTTCAACTGGCGCAGGGACAGTTCGGCGCGTCGGCGGGCGGTGATGTCCTGGAACAGCACCGCCACCTGGCGGCGGCTGGGCGGCTCGATCCGAAAGGCCGACAGCGACAGATGACGTCCCGTGGCCACCAGCTCCTGCTCGAAGCGGATCGGCTGGCCCGTTCTCAGCACGTCGCCGTAGCGCTCGGCCCAGCTGTCGGCCTCCTCGCCGACCAGTTCGCGCAACGTCTGGCCGACCACGTCGGGAATGCCGGCGTGACGCGCATAGGCGGCGTTGGCTTCCACGTGGATGTAGTCGCTGAGCGGGCCGTGCGGGCCGTCGAAGAACTCGATGACGCAGAAGCCTTCGTCCATCGAGTCGAACAAGGTGCGGTACTGCCGGGCGTCCTCGTCGCGCCGCCGCAACGCCAGGCGCAGGTCGAGCTGGCTCATCACCTGGCGGGCGAGAACCTGCAGGGTGCGCTGCTGCAGCGGCGTCAGCGCCTTGGGCTGCATGTCGAGCACGCACAGCGTGCCGATCGGCAGGCCCTCGGGCGTCTTGAGCAGGGCGCCGGCGTAGAATCGCAGACCCGGCTCGCCGGTCACCAGCGGATTGCAATCGAACCGCGAATCCTGGGTGGCGTCGGGCACCAGGAGAAAGTCGTCCTCCAGGATCGCCTTGGCGCAGAACGAGGTCTCCAGCGGCGTCTCGCGCACGCCCAGGCCGACCTCGGCCTTGAAGAACTGCCGATCCGCGTCGATCAGGTTGACGACGCCGATCGGCGTGCCGCAGATCTCGGCCGCCAGTTGGGCGATCTCGTCGAACGCGGCTTCCCGAGGCGTGTCGAGAATCTCGTAGCGGCGAAGCGCCTCCAGGCGGCGCGCCTCCCGGTCCAGGGGATCGGTGTCATGCATCTTGTCTGGACACCCCCCGGCTTCGGCGGCGCCTCGACGCCAAAGGGTCGCGCCGCCGCCGCGATATGACGCACAGTTGAGCGATGTGTTCCAGCGACAGGATGGCTAAGCGCCGTGCACGACACCGTGCAGCGCCTTGAGCGTCTTCAGCAGGCCGGCCGCGTCGTCCAGCGCCAGGCAGCTGGGGGCGTCGCAAAGCGCCTTGTCCGGCTCGGGGTGGAACTCCAGGAACACCCCGTCCGCGCCCGCTGCGACGGCGGCCTTGGCGATGATCGGGACCCCTTCGCGGCGCCCGCCGGTCGAGCCGCCGGCGGTGCGGGGATCGGCGCCCGGCAGCTGTACGGCGTGGGTGGCGTCGATGGTCACGGGCACGCCCAGGCTCTGCATTTGCTGAATGCCCAGCATGTCGACCACCAGGTTGTTGTAGCCGAACGAGGCGCCGCGCTCGCACAGGACGATCTGCAGGTCCGGTGCGGCCTCGCGAGCCTTGTGGACGATGTTCTTGCAGTCCCAGGGCGCGATGAACTGAGCCTTCTTGACGTGCAGCCAGCCGCCCTGAGCCGCCGTGGCGCGCGAGGCGGCGACGATCAGGTCGGTCTGGCGGCAGAGGAAGGCGGGGATCTGCACCAGGTCGGCCACGGCGGCCACGGCCTCGGCCTGGTCGACCTCGTGGATGTCGGTGGCGATCGGCACGTTCAGCTTGGCCTTCACCTCGGCCAGCATGGCCAGGCCGTCCTTCAGGCCGGGACCGCGATAGCTGGTGATCGACGAGCGGTTGGCCTTGTCGAAGCTGGCCTTGAACACATAGGGCAGCCCCAGTTCGCTGGTGATCGCCTTCAGCTCGCGCCCGACCTCCAGGGCCAGGTCCAGGTTCTCCAGCACATTCAGGCCGGCGATCACGGCCAGCGGCTGGCCGGCGCCCATCGAGATGTTCCAGCGCTTCAGGGTGACGACGGACATGACGGCTTCCTCGTTCGCCGGCGCCGGACGCCGGGTGCAAATCAAGCGGCCAGCTTATGCCCTAAGCACGGCGACCGCGTCGAGGGTGGCGGCGGTCAGGGGCGAGGGCAGGGCGTCCAGCGCAAACCATCCCCAGTCGGACAGGGCCTGGGGCTCCTGGATCGCCGGCTCGCCCACGCAGCCGTCGGCGCGGTAGGTGACCGCCACCCAGTGGCTGTCCTCGCCGATCATGTCGGTGACGCACAGCACCGGTCCGGCGACCACGGTGACGCCAAGCTCTTCGAGGATTTCGCGCTCGGCGCAGGTCCGGCCGCTCTCGCCCCAGTCCAGCTTGYCGCCGGGCTGGCCCCAGTGCCCGGCCTCGGGCTGGCGACGGCGCTGGACCAGCAGGATGCGGCCCTCGGCGTCGAGGACGGCCGCGCCGCAGCCTATGCGGGGGCGGAGGGGAAGGGGTGATTCATCGACCATGAGGCCTTCCCTACACCCGCCTGCGCGTCGCGCCAGTCCAGGGTCTCGGTGATCTTGGCGAAGGCGGCCGCGACGCGGTTCATGTCGGCGACCCTTTGATAGACGTCGGCGTGGACGGAATCGTCGGCCCGCAAGGCCAGCAGGTCGAGTTCAGCGGCCTTGTGGAGCAGGTTGGCCGAGGTGGCCTTGATGTACTGAGTCATGGGAGCCCCTTTGGGGGTCGTCTTGTCCGGATATGGACCAGCTCTTCGTCGGCGCTCGCGCACGCGCCCTTTCTGGACGGTGGCCGCCGCGACTCACGGACCTGGGTCCGGGACGGCTCGTGTCCACCTCACTCACACGGGGACCCGGTAACAGCGTGCGAGCTCTGCCGTTGTTCCCTTCTAAGGCGAAACGGGCGCGTCGCGGTTTGTAGACTCGCGCGGGTTCGCTATATCCAACCCTCATGACCAACGACGACGTCCTCGACGAATTCCGCGCCGCCGGCGCCCTGCGCGAAGGCCACTTCGTGCTGTCCTCCGGCTTGCACAGCCCCGTCTTCCTGCAGAAGAACCTGGTGTTCATGCGGCCCGAGCGGTGCGAGCGCCTCTGCAAGGCCCTGGCCGAGAAGATCATCGCCACCGTGGGCCAGCCCGACGTGGCGGTGTCGCCGGCCGTGGGCGGGATCATTCCCGGCTACGAGACCGCCCGCCACCTGAGCGTCGCCTCGATCTATGTCGAGCGCGAGGGCGGCGGCTTCAAGTTCCGCCGCGGYTTCCACCTGGAGCGCGGCCAGAAGGTCGTGATGGTCGAGGACATCGTCACCACCGGCCTGTCGTCGCGCGAGTGCATCGCCGCGATCCAGGCGGCCGGCGGCGACGTGATCGCGGCGGCCTGCATCGTCGACCGCTCGGGCGGCAAGGTCGATGTCGGCGTGCCGCTGGTGTCGCTGTGCAGCCTGGAAGTGCCGGCCTATCCGGCCGACGCCCTGCCGCCCGAACTGGCCGCCATCCCGATCGAGGATCCCGGCAGCCGGCGTCTGAAGGGCTGACGATCATGCTGCGGCTCGGCGTCAACATCGACCACGTGGCCACGATCCGCAACGCGCGCGGGGCCAGCTATCCCGAGCCGGTGCGGGCCGCCGAGCTGGCCCTGGCGGCCGGCGCCGACGGYATCACCGCGCACCTGCGCGAGGATCGCCGCCACATCAGCGACGCCGACATCGCCCTGCTGACCGACCTGTGCCTCAAGCGCGGCAAGCCGTTGAACTTCGAGATGGCGGTCACCGACGAGATGGTCGGCATCGCCCTGCAGGCCCGGCCGCACGCCGCCTGCCTGGTGCCAGAGCGCCGCGAGGAGGTCACCACCGAGGGCGGCCTGGACGTGGTGCGCGGCGCCGACCGGATCACGGAAGCCACCGCCCGCCTGCGCACTGGCGGCGCGCGCGTCTCGCTGTTCATCGAGGCCGACCCCGCCCAGATCGAAGCCTCGGCGAAGGCCGGCGCCCAGGTGGTCGAGCTGCACACCGGCGCCTATTGCGACGCCGCCCGCGAGGGTCATGCCGACCGCGCCGCCACCATTCTGGAGCGGCTAAAGACCGGCGCGGCCCTGGCCGCCGGCCTGGGCCTGGAGGTCCATGCCGGCCACGGGATCGACTACGCCACGGTCAAGCCGATCGCCGCCATCCCGCAGATCGCCGAACTGAACATCGGCCACTTTCTCATCGGCGAGGCCATCTTCGTGGGTCTGCCCCAGGCCATGCAGCGCATGCGCGCCCTGATGGACGCCGCCCGCCTGGAGCATGCGGCATGATCATCGGGATCGGCTCGGACCTGTGCGACATCCGCCGGATCGAGAAGACCCTCGAACGCTTCGGCGATCGCTTCACCCACAAGAGCTTCACCGAGATCGAGCGCAAGCGATCCGAGCGCAAGCCGGACCGCGCCTCCAGCTACGCCAAGCGTTTCGCCGCCAAGGAGGCCTGCTCCAAGGCCCTGGGCACGGGCCTGAAGGGCGGGGTGCATCTGTCGGGCATGGGTGTCGTGAACCTGCCGTCGGGCAAGCCGACCATGGCCCTGACCGGCGGCGCGGCCGAGCGGCTGGCCCGGATGACGCCGGAAGGCATGACGCCGGTGATCCACCTGTCCCTGACCGACGACCATCCCTACGCCCAGGCCTTCGTGATCATCGAGGCGGTGCCGGCGGTTTAAGTCCCGGTCCTCCCCACAGGGGGAGGGCCTTTCACGCGGCCTCCGCCTTGCACCCTGAATCCCCAAGCGCCCCTTACGGCGCCGTTCTGGGACGGGGGAAGCACATGGCGATCTGGAGCGATGCCGAGACCAAGGCGGTTCCGAAGGCGCGCCGCGCGCCTGCGCCGATGCCCTGGCAGGAACGGCCGTTCGCCTGGCTGCTGGTCGGCTGGGGCTTCTTCGCCTTGGTGCTGCTGGCGATCTTCGCCACAATTTGAGACCTGATTCCACGGTCAAGCTGGAGACGCGTCCCCGGAGCGTGACAGCGCGCCGAGTGCGCCATGAAGGCGAGTTAACGGGCGCTACGCTTGCTCCCGTCGTAAACCCCGTCTAGCTAGGCGCGTCGGGTTCGCCCGCAGCCCATTCCGTCGAGAGCCCTTCCGCGCATGACCGACACCACCGAAACCGACGCTCCCGACGACAAGGGCGGGGCGGTCAAGGAGTTCATCGAGATCGTCAAGACGGTCGCCTACGCCCTGGGCATCGCCCTGGTGCTGCGGGTGCTGCTGTTCCAGCCGTTCACGATCCCGTCGGCGTCGATGGAGCCCAATCTCTACCAGGGCGACTACATCATCGTTTCGAAATACAGCTACGGTTGGTCCAAGCACTCGATCCCGTTCAGCCCGCCGCTGTTCAACGGCCGCATCCTGGGCCACGCGCCGCGCCGCGGCGACATCATCGTCTTCAAGCTGCCGCGCGATCCGAACGTCGACTACATCAAGCGCCTGATCGGCCTGCCCGGCGACAAGGTCCAGGTGCGCGGCGGCGTGGTCTACGTCAACGGCAAGGTCCTGGACCGCAAGGAACTGCCCTCGGCCCTGGTCGACACCGGCTACGGCACCATCCGCGCCGGCCGCTTCGAGGAGACCAATCCCGAAGGCCGCAAGTACTCGACCCAGGACTACGGCCCCGACAGCGAGGCCGACAACACCGGCGTCTACACCGTGCCGACGGGCTGCTACTTCTTCATGGGCGACAACCGCGACAACTCGCTGGACAGCCGCTTCGACCCGGGGATCTCGGCCTTCAAGACCGGTTCGGGCGCCTGCAAGTGGGACTTCGCCAACGACCAGTACATCGGCATGCAGGAAGGCGTCGGCTTCGTGCCGGCCGAGAACCTGGTGGGCCGCGCCCAGCTGATCCTGCTGTCGTGGAACGCCGACGCGCACCTGTTCAAGCCGTGGACCTGGTTCCTGGACGCCCGTCCGAGCCGCTTCTTCCGCGTCCTCAAGTGACGGACCGGCGCGCCGTCGCCGTCGGCGACCTGGAGCGCCGGATCGGTCACACGTTCCAGGACCGCAAGCTGCTCGAGCTGGCCTTGACGCACGCCAGCGTCGGGGACGGCGCCAAGAAGGCCGGCGACAACGAGGTGCTGGAGTTCATCGGCGACCGCGTGCTGGGCCTGCTGGCCGCCGAGGCCCTGGCCGAGCGCTTCCCCAAGGCCAAGGAAGGCGAGCTGGCTCCGCGCCTGAACGCCCTGGTCAGCCGCGAGACCTGCGCCCGCGTCTCCCGCGCCGCCAACGTCGGCCCGGCCCTGCGCCTGTCGGCCTCGTCCAGCAAGATCGGCGGCCGCGAGACGGATTCCATCCTGGCCGGCGCCGCCGAGGCGCTGATGGCGGCGCTCTATCGCGACGGCGGGCTGGACGTGGCGCGTCGGGTGTTCCTCGACCTGTGGTCGGGCGAGTTCGACAAGGCCGCCGAGGGCAAGCCGCGCGATCCCAAGACCGCCTTGYAGGAATGGGCCCAGGGCCAGAGCAAGCCGCTGCCGACCTACGCCGTCAAGGACCGCAAGGGGCCGGACCACGCGCCGGTGTTCACCGTTCAGGTGACGGTGGTCGGACTGGATCCGGTCTATGCCGAAGGCCGCTCGCGCCAGGAGGCCGAGAAGGCCGCGGCCAAGGCGCTGCTGGAACGGGAAGGGGCGGGGATCTAGGCGGCGAATACTTGCCCCCTACGGGCCTTCGGCCGTCTTCCCCCAGAGGGGGAAGAGGAACCGCGCTCTTCGTCCTCCGCCCCCTATGGGGGCGGACAGACCGCGAAGCGGTCAGGTGGGGGCAAGTTGGTCGCCCCCGAGCCTCATCGGTGCTACACGCACCCGCAATGACTGAAAACACCCCCCAAAACACCCGCGCCGGGTTCGCCGCCATCATCGGCGCCCCGAACGCCGGCAAGTCCACCCTGGTCAACCGCATGGTCGGGGCCAAGGTCTCGATCGTCACCCAGAAGGTCCAGACGACGCGCTTCCCCGTGCGCGGCGTGGCCATGACCGGCCAGACCCAGATCATCCTGGTCGACACCCCCGGCATCTTCACCCCGCGCCGCCGGCTGGACCGCGCCATGGTCCGCTCCGCCTGGAGCGGCGCCGAGGACAGCGAAGTCGTCGTCCATCTGGTCGACGTCCAGGCCGAACTGGCCTCGCGCGAGCGCCGCGCCTCGGCCGGCGAGCACCGCTCGGTTCAGGACGTCCAGACCATCGTCGAGGGCCTGAAGGCCGCCAATCGCCAGGTGATCCTGGCGCTCAACAAGATCGACGGCGTCAAGCGCGATACCCTGCTGGCCGTCGCCCACGACCTGTTCGAGACCGGCGTCTATTCGGAAGTCTTCATGATCAGCGCAGGCACCGGCGCGGGCGTCGACGACCTGACCGCCAAGCTGGCCTCGCTGATGCCGGAAGGCCCGTGGCTGTATCCGGAAGACCAGACCGCCGACCTGCCGGCCCGCCTGCTGGCCGCCGAGATCACCCGCGAGAAGATCTATCTGCGCGTCCACGAGGAGCTGCCCTACGCGGCTTCGGTCGAGACCACGGCCTTCGAGGAACGCCCCGACGGCAGCGCCCGCATCGAGCAGACCATCTATGTCGAACGCGACGGCCAGCGCGCCATCGTGCTGGGCAAGGGCGGCGAGGTGATCAAGTGGATCGGCAAGAGCTCGCGCGAAGAGCTTGAAGAGATCCTCGACCGCAAGATCCACCTGTTCCTGCACGTGAAGGTCAAGGAGAACTGGGCCGAGGAGCGCGGCCTGTTCAACGACATGGGCCTGGATTTCGACGTCTAGTTATAGTCGTCGGAATACCGAAGGGGCTTGGCCGGCGGCATGCCCGCCGGCGCGTCGATGATCACGACGTCGGCCGAGCTGTCGGTCAGCTGCTTCAGCTTGAACCGCAGTTCGGCCGCCTGCTGGTGATGGCCGATGAAAGCCATCCCGGCCTCGCGATTGGCGAACAGCAAGCGTTGGCCCTCGACCCGCCATGGCCCACGCTCCAGGGCCGCGATCCCGGCATCAGCCTCGTCGAACAGGGCTTGCTCCCATCCCAGGATACGGTCGTTGCGCGTGATCTGCAGAGCCATCTGGGCGTCGTAGTGGGCCATCGTCCGCTGGACGATCTCGGCCGACACGTGATGATCGACAGTGGCTTTCTGGTAAGCGGCCCGGGTTAGAGCGGCGCGGGCGGCATAGCCTTCGTGATAGGTCCGAGACGCTTCCCGGGCGGTTGCGATCCGCGTCTTGGCGGCGCGGCGGTCGGCGGCCGTGGTCAGGGTCTCAGGCGTCAGTCGGATGTCGTCGTGGGCCGCCGTCAGGGCGGTGGTCAGCGGCGCGCGCGCCTTCAGTTCGGCGGCCCGACCGGCCGCGCCGGCCTTGGGCAAGGCCGCGTTCAGCCCTTTCACATCGCCGTTCTTCCAGGTCCGGTAGGCCTGGTCGCCGAACGGGATCGCCACCAGGGTCCCGAGCACGATCGGGAACAGCAGGTTGAAATACAGCGGGCCGCGTTCACCGTTCTTCCAGCGCACGAAGCCGAAATACAGCAGGCTCCAGATCGCCAAGGCGCCGATGGTGGCGGGCACGAGGGCGGGGCTCAGCGCATGCCACAGCGCATAGGAGAGATCCTCGTCGTACAGCCGGACAGGGCGAACCTTCAGGCCGTAGTAAAGCGCCGCGCCGATCCCCGCGAGCGCGGCCAGCACGAAGGCGGGCCAGGTGACGGGCGGCTTGCTGCGGCGGCGCGCTGGCGCGACGTGGCTGTCGTTCATATGTCCCCCTTGGCGCCCCGACGGCGCGCTGAGGTCTAGCTAACAGCGGGATCGATGTGGCGCAATCTTGGGTGGTGCGGTAGGCGAGCGACTTGACTTCGCGGACGACACCCTGCCTTTGAACCGTGAACAGACCGGGAATATCGTCGCCTGTGAGCAAGATCGAAATCGCCTTCGCGGCCGCCGCGTCCACCCCTTCGACCTCGGTGGATCTGGACGCCTATTTCGCCCGCATCGGTTATGACGGCCCGCGCGAGCCGACGCTCGACGTGCTGCGCGCCATCCACCAGAAGCACCCCGACGCCGTCGCCTTCGAGAACATCGACGTGCTGCTGGGCAAGGCCATCAGCCTGGATCCGGCCGACATCGACGCCAAGCTGATCGGCGCGATGCGAGGCGGCTACTGCTACGAGCAGAACGGCCTGTTCAAGCGGGTGCTGACGGCGCTGGGCTTTGAGGTCACGGGCCTGATGGCGCGGGTGCTGTGGATGGTCCCGGACAACGTTCCGCCGCGCCCGCGCTCGCACATGGTGCTGGGCGTGCGCGTGCCCGGCGACGACACGGTCTGGCTGGCCGACGTGGGCTTCGGCGGCTGCGTGCTGACCGCGCCGCTGCGCCTGTTCTCCGACGAGGTGCAGACCACGCCCAACGGCGATTTCCGCATCCTGCCGGTGGACGAGTTGGGCGGAGAGCGCCAGGTGCAGGCCAACCTGTCGGGCCGGTGGGCGGCGACCTATCAGGTGGCGCCGCTCGGCGCCTGGGCCGACCAGGACTACGAGCAGGCCAATTTCTATACCTACGCCCATCCCAGCTCGCACTTCACCTGGAGCCTGACGGTGGGCCGGGTGACGCCGAACGCCCGCTACGCCCTGAAGAACAATCGCCTGACCCATCGCGACGCCGACGGCGCCCTGATCGAACAGCGCGACCTGTCGGCCGACGAGCTGGAAGCCACGCTGCGCGATGTGATCGGCCTGCCGGTCCTGCCCGAATGGCGGCCGCTGATCGAGAAGATCGTCGGCTGGGGGACCTCGGCCTAGGATGGAGTGGGAAGACGAGGCCTTCGTGCTATCGGCGCGCGTCCATGGCGAGACCGGGGCGATCGTCGAACTGCTGACCCAGGACCGGGGCAAGTTCGCGGCCCACGTCTCGGGCGCGGCCTCGCGCCGGATGAAGCCGTTCCTGCAGGCCGGGGCCAAGGTCATCGCCCGCTACCGCGCTCGGATGAGCGACCAACTGGGCGCGGCGACGCTGGAGCCGATGGGCGAGGGGCCTTCGTCGTTGTTCGACGAGCCGCTGGCCTTGTCAGGCCTGTCGTCCGCCGCCGCCGTCGCCGCCGGGGCCCTGCCGGAGCGCGAGGCGCATCCGGGGGCCTTCCACGCCCTGGAGGCCCTGATCGCCGCCCTGGCCATTCCCGAGATCTGGCCGGCGGTCTATGTGCGGTTCGAGGCCGGGCTGCTGCAGGACCTGGGCTTTGGCCTGGACTTGTCGAAATGCGCCGCCACCGGCTCGCTCGACGACCTGGTCTATGTCAGCCCGCGCACGGGCCGGGCGGTCAGCCGCGCGGCGGGCGCGCCGTATCACGACAAGCTGCTGCCCCTGCCGCCGTTCATGCTGTCGGCCCAGGGCGGGCTGGTCGAGGGCGACGTCAAGGCGGGCCTGGACATCACCGGCCACTTCCTCGAGCAGTTCGTGTTCCATCCCCTGAACCGGCCCCTGCCGCCGGCCCGGGTGTGGCTGCTGGACCGCCTGGGCGAGGCGGGGCGGCTGTAGGCGCCTAGCCGGCCGCCGCTTCGACGCGGTCGAGGTTGGCGATCAGGCGCGTCAGCAGGTCGACGAGCAGCCTGGTCTCCTCGTCCGTGAAGCCGCGCAGCACCTCTTGATTGCCCTGGAACAGGACCGTGACCGCGTCCGGCAGGCGTGCGGTCGCGGTCGCCGTCAGCGCGATGCGGCTGCTGCGTCCGTCGGCCGGATTGGGCGTCCGCTGGATCAGCCCGTCCCGCTCCATGCGGGCCAGCATCTGCGCCATCGGCGGCTGCTCGGTCCTAGCGAAGCGGGCGAGATCGCGTTGCGTGTCGGCCTTGCCGTCCCGAAGCGCGACCAGCACGGGCAGGTGTCCGACGCCGAAGCCCAGCGGCTTGAGTCGCGTTTCGCTGAGACGGGCGAACCCGCGCGCCGCCAGGCTGATCAGGTGCCCAGGCGTCGAGAGCACATCCAGGTCCATCTCAGTTCACCCCTTGCACCGA
>NZ_JBFTZS010000080.1:0-12979 GCF_056406675.1 Caulobacter sp. P1_B12_2
AGTGCGGGGTCATCAGCATGGCCCGCCCAGACGCGCGGAAACGCCCCCTCCGGTGAAGGAGGGGGCGCGGGCCGAGGGGATGTCGATCGAACGGATCAGAAGGTCGCTCGCAGTCCGAAGTTGTAGCTGGGGCCGTACTCGTGGATCTGGAACAACTGGTCCTTGTTGCCCTGGTACACGCCCTGGCGCTGGTCGGTGATGTTGGTGCCTTCCAGGAACACCTGGAATTGCGGATTGAGCTTCCACGAGGCGCCGACGTCCCAGGAGCCGAAGCCGTCGGCCAGGATGGCCGCGTTCGGATCGGTCACGGCGTTCGAGCCCGGGCTGATGTTGCCGTTGGCGGCGAACTCCGAGCGATAGGTGTAGCTGAAGTGGATCTCGAACGGGCCCTTCTCGAAGAACGGGCTGATCGAGTAGCTGGTGTCGGAGACGCCCTGCAGCTTGGCCTTGGTCTTGCCCGCGGCCGTCTGGATCTCGCCCTCGCTGTCGGTGAAGGTGGCCGAGGCGGCGACGCCCAGACCGAAGTCCAGCTTGTACGAAGCGCCGAACTCGACGCCAGAGATCTTGGCGTCGCCGATGTTCTGCGGACGGGTGATCAACAGGTCCGACGTCAGGGTCTGGCCTGCGCGGGTGGAGAAYACCACCGTCTCGGGGCGGGCGATCGCGCCGATGAAGTCGCTGATGTCCTTGTGGAACGCCGCGACCGAAAGTCCGCCGAACTTGCTGAAGTACCATTCCAGCGAGGCGTCGAAATTGGTCGAGGTGTAGGGCATCAGCTCCGGGTTGCCGCCGACGCCGACCTTGGCGCTGGCCGAGGCCTGGTCCAGCGCCAGCTGGCCGCGCTCATAGACGTCCGAGATCAGCGAGCTGTTGGGCACGGTGGCGGTGCGCAAGTCGGCCAGCGACGGACGCGTCAGGCTGCGCGAGGCGGCCAGTCGCAGCAGCAACTGGTCGGTCAGGTCGACCTTCACGTTCACGCTGGGCAGGAACTTGTCGTAAGAGCCGTTGAAGGTCTTGGGCGTGATCACCGTCGTCACCGCACCGTTCGAGCCGGTCGTGGCGGTCAGCAGCGTGCCCTTGACGGTCGTGTCGGTTGACACCCAGCGCACGCCGAAATTGCCCGAGACCGACTTGCCGCCCAGCAGGCTTTCGAAGTCGGCGCGGCCGTACAGGGCCCGCACTTCCTCTCCGACATAATAGGACTGCTGCTTGTCGGCGCCGGTGGCGACCAGGTCGTCGGACTGCGGGTCCGTACCGTCGTATTCGCCGTTGGGGACGACGAACGCGCCCATGAACTTGCCGCGGTTGAAGCTCATCCACGGGCCGATGCCGTTCTGGATCGTCTCGTCGAAGACATTGGAGTTCAGGCGGTAGTCCAGGAAGCTTCCGTCGACGGTCACGCCCGGACGAGCGGTCATCACCCGGTCGCGGCGCTGATAGTCGCGGCTGCGGTCGGTGTACTGGCCGCCGATCCGCAGGTCGCCGAGACGGAAGGCGTCGCTTCCGAAGTCGAGCGTGCGCGACAGGTCGAACAGGCCCGTCGTGTCCTTGTCCGTCGAGTTGGTCGGCCGGATACGATAGCTGGAGAAGGTCGTCGAGGTCGGGCTCAGCAGGTTCAGGTTGGTGGTGACCGAGGCGACCGTCCTGTCGCCGACCGGGTCGTCGCCATAGGCGAAGCTGTAGGTCAGGCCGGCGGCGTTGTCTGCGGTGCGGCTTTCCAGGCGCTGCAGGGGGGTGTCGAGGCCGCTGGTGGCTTCGGAGTGGCTGATCGACGGCTTGAACGTCCAGCCGCCCACCGCGTAGTCGGCGGCCAGCTTGACGAAGATGTTCTCGTGGGTCTGTTCGGAGAACTCGGCGTTGCGGCTGACGCGGCCGCCGCTGATGGCGCCGCCGTAGAGGACGCCGTTCTTGACCACGGCGCTGCCGGGAACCAGGCGCGTGGTGAAGTCGGCGCGGCCGCCCCACTCGAAGCCGATCCGGTTCTCGTCGATCTTGTTGTTGAAGTTCGAGTACAGGGTGTCGAGCGTGACCGACAGATTGTCGATCGGCTTCCACTGCAGGCCGGCCATGGCGCTGAGGCGGCGGCGCTCTTCGTGCTCCAGGGTCAGGGTGATGTCGTTGGCCACGTTGACGGTCTGGCCGTTGATCACGCGCTTGGTGTAGCCGAAGCTCTGGAAGCGATCGAACTGCACGTCGCGGGTCTGGTACGAAACGCCGGCGACCACGCCGAAGCTATTGTCGGCGTTGCGCCAGGCGCCTGACAGCGAGCCGTTCGGGGTGTTCTCCTCGGTGCGGTTCTCATAGTGGGTGAAGGCGCGGGCCGAGACGAACGGGTCGGTGTCCAGGGCCTTGGCCAGGCGGATGTCGATGTTCGAGCCGATGCCGCCGTCGATCATGTCCGGGGTCGGGGTCTTGGCCACGACGATGGCCGAGATCAGGTCGGCGGGGATGACCCGGAACTGGAACTGGCGACCGCTCTGGTCCGAGTTGCGGATGTTTTCGTTATAGGCGATCGGCGAGCCGTTCAGGGTCACGGCCTGGAAGTTGGGACCCAGGCCCCGGACGCTGACAAACTGGCCTTCACCCGCTTCGCGCGAGATCGACACGCCTGGCACCCGCTGCAGGGCCTCAGCGACGTTGACGGCCGGGAAATTCCCGATGTCCGAGGCCGAGACCGCGTCGCTGACGCCGTCGGCGTTGCGCTTCAACTGCAGGGCGTCCTTCAGGCTGTTGGCGAACGAACCCGTGACGACGATCTCTTCGACCTGGGTGGTGTCGGCTGGCGCGGCCTGCCGGGCCTGGGCGACGCCGGCGGCCAGGGCGGCCACGGCGACGGTGGACAGCAGCAGGGCGGTGCGCCCGCTCTGGGCTTTCATTCGATGCATGTTCGTTGATCTCCGCGGATCGTCAGGGTTCCGACGGTCGCCGCGCGTCGGGCCTGAACCCGGCGCGCGCGCCCCTCCGAACCGATCAACGACGGCCCCCATCGCCCCCTCAGCGGCGAGACGCGGATTTCACGAAAGCTTCACGGCCGAGCCGCCGCCGGGGCCTTGGCCAGGGCCGCGTCGACCTCGGCGCGGGCGGCCTCGATGTCCTGGCGGAAGAAGGGCGAGACGTGCTCGGCGGCGTAGATCACCGCGCCCGACTGCACGCCGGCCTCGGTGGCGCTGACGGTGTGCGAACCGCAGATCCAACGGCTCTCGGCGTATTCCCGGCCGCGCGCATAGAGCGCGTCAGCGCGGCTGGGCGCCACCTCCGCCAGGATCATCGCCACATGCATGCCGTGGGCGGAATGGCCGGACGGATAGTCGGGATTGCCGGCCAGGTGATCGGACTTGGCCTCGCAGATCGGCGCGTCCTTCTTGTCGAGGTAGGGACGGCGGGTCGACCAGTGGGTCTTGGCGACGCCGACCACGGAGCGATCCTCGCCGGCCCGGTCGAGCAGGGCCGCCAGGACGGGAGCCGAGGCGGGCGTCAGGCGCACGCCCAGGGCGTCGGCGAAGTGATCGAACACCGACCCGTCGACGTCCGAGGTCGCCAGCTTCCAGCGCGGACTGTCCTTCAGGACCCGGCTCTGGTCGAAGATGGCCGCGTCGGCGACGGCGCGAGGCGAGCCGGCGGCGGGTGGGGCGGCCAGGATCCTGGTCAGGTCCGGCCGGGCGGTCGGGGCCAGATAGCCCTCGGCCGGCGCGCCGGGCAGGGCCTCCAGTGGACCGTTCGGACAACGCTCGGCGGCCCGCACCGGATTGCAGACGGCCACGGCGCCGCCGGTCAGCCGCACCGAGTAGCCGCCGGCGAAGCGCGGATCGGCTTGCATGTAGTCGGTGGAGACGTATTGGGCGCCGCTGGTCAGGGCGGCGGTGCGCTGGGAGACGTCATTGCGGCGGGCCTGCCAGGTGTCGGCGTCAGCCCGGGTCCGGACGATGAAGCCGGCCCGCACGGCGGAGGCGATGCGCTCGCGCTGGCCGATCGGATCGTTGAGGGTCAGATAGGCGGCGTCCGGCGCGGCTTCGTCGGTGTTGACGAACATCGCTCGGCCTTCCAGCGATTTGCGGCCGCCCCGGTACAGCGCCACCTTTTCGGGACTCTCATCCAGGGCGACGAACACCTTGCCGCGCGCCTTGTCCAAGGTCGGCCAGCCGCCGGCCAGCACCGCCTCGCGCAGGGTGGGCTTGCCGCCCCGCACCTGATCGGGCGTGATCAGTTCGGCCTCCGAGAACACCGAGCGAATCTCGGCGTCCAGGGCGTCGAAGGCGGCGGTGTCGTAGGGCAGGGCCGAGACGCCGCCCGGCAGGCTGGCCGCGCCTTCCTTGGCGTTGATCAGGATCAGGATCGGCGCGTGGTCGGGATGGGTCTTGGACCAGGTCCGCACCACGGTCAGGCACTGGATGAAGGTCAGGCACGACGAGCGGAAATCGACGTCGGGCATGTGCATGACCTTGTAGCCCGGCTGCGCCATGGCCTTGGCGAAGGCGGGCCAGGCGACGATGCCGCCGCCCAGCGCGGTGATCGGCCTGGCGAAGCGGCCGCCGTCGGGATCGCGCACGACGTCGATCTCCAACTGTCGCGCGCCCAGGTCCAGTTCCTCGTTCAGCGGACGGTGGCCGTAGTCGAGGCCCAGGGAGGCCTGCCCGGCGGCCGCGACCATCGCCGCCATCTCGTCGGCGGGCACCGCCAGCTTGTAGCTGTTGTGGGTGCCGACGGCGGCGATATCGTTCAGCTTCAGAGGCTGGGCGGCGCCGACGGGCGCGAGGGCGAGCAGGGCGAAGAGCGACGGGCCGAGCATGAGATTCCTCCATGGAATCCAGCAGGGCTAGAGAAGAGTCGTGACAATTGCTTCTTGGCGGCCGTTTAGAGTGTGAATCTAGGAATAATTTCCTAGATGTGTTTGCGAGTGTGTGTCGCGATCCGTGGCCTTGCCCGGAAGCCGCGTGACGGCGGTCCCTTCGTCGGCCTCCTCGCCGTCTCATTTGGTATAGTCCAAATGGCAATTCAGATTTGCTGTGACGCTGCCCTCGGGTCCTAGGCTGGCAAATGAGCCAAAGGCCTCCGAGGGGAGATGTTTTCCGGGGGCGTCATGCTGCGACGCTTCGACGGCGACGGCTGGTCAGAGATCGGCAGGCGCCCGATTTCGCTGACCGCCGCTCACTGCTCGGCGCTTTGTCGTTGTCCGTGCGGAATGAATTTTCGCTGCCAGCTAGGGCATTGTCACGCAGGTGTCGCCGCGAGCTGCTCTAAGCGACTGGTTCATACCAGTTGGGGCGGAGAACACTCATGTCGAAGCGATATCCTGATCGGGCGATGCGTCCGGATCTCAAGCACTTTTTGCTGGCCACGGTTTCGGTGCTGGTTGCCGGCGCCAGTTCATCGGTTGCTCTTGCGCAGCAAGTCTCCGCTGAACCGGCCTCTGGTAATATGGTCGATGAGGTGGTCGTCACCGGCTACCTGAAGTCTCTGAGCGATGCGCGCGCCATCAAGCGGGACTCCGTCATCCAGAAGGACGCCATCGTCGCCGAAGACATGGCGAAGTTCCCGGAACTGAACCTGGCGGAATCGCTGCAACGCCTGCCGGGCGTGCAGATCACCCGTGAAGCGGGCGAGGGCCGGCGCATCTCGCTGCGTGGCCTGGGTCCGGACTTCGCCCGCGTTCAGCTGAACGGCATGGAAGTGCTGGGCAACGTCGACTCCGCCCAGGATAGCCGGGGCCAGCGCTCGCGCGACCGCGCCTTCGATTTCAACATCTTCGCCTCGGAACTCTTCTCGAAGGTGGAGGTCGAGAAGACCTTCGAGGYGGCTCAAAACGAGGGGGGCATGGCCGGCACGGTCGGCCTGTTCACCGGCAAGCCCTTCGACTACGCGCCGGGCGCCAAGGGCGCGCTGTCGCTCAAACTGGGCACCAACGAATATACCAAGGACACACAACCGCGCATCGCCGCGCTGTACAGCTATAACTGGGACAACCGGTTCGGCGTGGCCGTGTCGGTCGCCTACAGCAAGCGCCAGACCACCGAGCAGGGCCACAACACCTACAACTACGACCAACCCGATGCGTCGCGGTTGCAGCAGATGGTCGCCGCCGGCCTGGACATCTCCCACCTGAGCGCCGCGCAGCAGGCCAAGTTCCTGTCGGGCGACCTGTACTTCGCGGACGGCAACCGCATCTCCTCCTGGAACTCGAAGATGGAGCGCCTCGGCGTGACGGGCGCGGTGCAGTGGAAGCCGGTCGACAACCTGCTGCTGACGCTGGACGTCCTGCACGGCGAGTTCACCACCCACCGCGACGAACTGCACCTGGCCACGCGGCCGCTCAACTCAGATGGCTCCATCGCGTTCGACGCGCCGGCCGGCGGCGTCTGGCCGGCCGCCTTCCAGAAGGGCTCGGTCATCAACGACCTGGCGTGGGACAAGAACAATTACGTCACCAAGACCGACGTCACCGGCACGACCTTCGGCAGCGAACACCGCCGATCGCTGAACGAAAACCGCTTCAACCAGGTGGCGTTGACCGGCAAGTGGGACCTCTCCGATCGCTTCTCGATCGACGGGCACGTCGGTTACGAGAAGTCGACTTACGAGACGCCCTATGACGACAAGCTCTACATGCGCGCCAAGGGCAACCTGATCGCCAACTACGGCGCCGACGGCCAGTCGGCCGACTTCCAGTATCCAGGCTGGGATCCGATCAACCCGGCCAACTACGCCATGGATTCGTTCTACTATCGCGGCTTCAACAATCAATCAGAGCTGCGCGAAGGCGTGCTGAACGCGCGCTACGAGCTGACCGACGAACTGACGTTGCGCGCGGGCGTGGCCTACCACAAGTTCTCGCAAGGCGGCCGCGACGTCTTCTATGACGACAACGTCAATGGAACCCGGTCCAAGACGCGGGGCACGTCCGTCGCCGACATCACCTCGGTGTTCACGAACAAATCCGGTTCGTGGCTGATCGGCGACTACGACAAGGCCTTCGCGAAGTACAAGGAGTACCACCGGTTCGGGCCCAACACCGACGGGACCGGCGGCGCGCTCCAGGACATCGAGAACGTCTACGAGACCACGGAAGAGACCCTTTCCGAGTACGTCCAACTGGATTGGGACCACGACCTCTTCGGCAAGCGCCTCCGGGGCAATATCGGCCTGCGCGGCTATCAAACCGACACCCACAGCACCGGATGGATCCAGGGCGACAGCTACGCCTATCTGGGCACGACGGACGTGGAAGGCAGCTATGACGGCGTGTTGCCGGCCCTGAACACGGTGCTGGAGCTGACGCCGGAAGTGCTGGTGCGCTTCTCCGCCACGAAGAACGTGAACCGTCCGGGGTTGGGTTCGATGGCGGCCGAGGGCAGCGCGTTCCAGGGCAACGAAACCTGTACGATCGCGGCCGACGGCAAGAACAACTGCGATATCACCGCGTCCCGCGGCAACCCCAACCTCAAGCCCTACGAGGACACCACGCTGGACCTGTCGGTCGAGTACTATTTCGGCAAGGTGGGCCTGCTTTCGGCCAGCGTGTTCCAGAAGAACATCACGAACTTCATCGGCTCGGAAAACCTCGAGAACGTCCCCTTCAGCCAGACGGGCGTGCCGTTCGGCACGATCCCGGGCGCGACGGCCAACACCGTCGTCTCGGAGTTCTCGATGCCGGTGAACGTGGCGGGCAAGAAGAAGCTGACCGGGGTGGAGCTGGCGGCGCAGAGCCAGTTCTCGTTCCTGCCGGCGCCCTTCGACAACCTGGGCATGGTGGCGAACTACACCTATGTGGACACGCCCCCGGAGCTCACCGGCATCTCGAAGACCAGCTACAACGTCACGCTCTACTACGAGACCGATCGTTGGGGGCTGCGGGGTTCATTGAACCATCGCACCCGTTGGTACTCCGGGCGCAGCGACGACGTCATGAGCGCCAGCACACGAGGCTTCGAGGGGTCCACCTATGTGGACGCCGCGGCCTTCTTCAAGATCACCGACAAGCTCCAGGTCTCGCTGGATGCGGTCAATCTGACGAACCAGAAGGACACGCAGTTCTGGGGTCAGAACCGCTACCTCTACAACCAGACCCAGAGCGGCACGACCTACATGGCCGGGCTCAGCTACAAGTTCTGACGACCGCAGCTCGCCCCACCGCCTTCGGGCGGTGGGGCGTCTTTTCCGTGTGTCCCGAAACATGATCGTTTCCCATCGCCACCGTTTCATCTTCGCCGCGGTGCCCAAGACCGGCACCCATTCCGTGCGGCAGGCTCTGCGCGAGCAACTGGGCGACGAGGACGTCGAGCAGGTGGGGCTGTTCGTCGACAAGCGCTTCCCGTGGGAGGACCTGGCGGCGATCCGGCATGGCCACTTGTCTCTGAGGCAGGTGCGCCCCTACCTCGGCGAGGAGGCTTTCAGCGACTATTTCAAGTTCGCCTTCGTGCGCAATCCGTTCGACCGCTTCGTCTCGTACTGCGCCTTCATGTTGCGCGGCGGCGACGTTTTCCAGCGGCAGCCACGGGAGGCGATGCGCCACTTTCTGTTCGCGGAACCGCCGGAGCAACACATCCTGTTCCAGTCGCAGGCTTCGTTGCTGGTGGGCGAGGATGGCGCGACCCTGTTGACCGACGGAGTCGGCCGCGTCGAGGACATGCAGGGCTCGTATGACGCGATCTGCGCGCGCATCGGCATTGCCGCCCGGCCGCTGGACCGCGTCAACGACAGCAAGCACGGCGACTATCGCCGCTACTACGACCAGCCTCTGATCGAGGGCGTGGCCGCGCGCTACGCACAGGATCTGGACCTGTTCGGCTACACCTTCGAGGGCCTGCGATGAACGCCGTCCCTCTCGAACCCATCGCCAACCCGCGCAAGACCAGGGGCGTGCGCAAGCTCGGCCCGGTGGATATCGGCGCGCTGCGAGCGGTGGTGCTGACGATCCCCGAGGACGTCTGGGACACCGAGAACGCCGGCAAGCCGAACAGGTTCGAGGCGCTGGGCGAAACGCGCCACATCGTCTTCCGCTTCATCGACAGCCCCCGCGACTGGCGCGGCTCGCATGATCGCGCGGCCTGGCTCCAATGGCGGGGCCTGCTGGAGCCGGTGCTGGCGCAGGCCGTCCGCGACTATGGCTATGGGCGCGGGGTGTTCCCGCGGGTGATGCTGGCCAGGATGCCGCCGGGCGGGGTGATCCACCCGCACATCGACGCCAACCCCGCGGCGAAGTGGCCGCACAAGATCCACGTGCCGCTGTCGACCAATGACAGGGTGGTGTCTTTCTTCGGCGGCGAGGAACACCACTTCGCGCTGGGCGAGGCGGTGGAGGTGAACAACCTTGGCCCGCACTGGGTGCGCAATGACGGCGATACCGACCGCATCCATCTGATCTTCGAGTACTACGACGCCGACCAGCCGGAACCGAGCTGGCTGGAGCCGTTCCTGTTGGCCGGCGCGGCGCGATGACGTCCTCCGCCGAGCACGGTGATCGCGACGCCCTGTTGCAGGAGGCCAGGGATCTGCGCGCGCGCCAAAGCATCCCGGAGGCGTTGGCCACGCTCACGCGGCTGCAGGCCCTGCATCCCCGGTTCAGCCGCCTGTACCAGGAACGCGGCCACTGCCATGTCCTGCTCGGCGACGCACCGGCGGCGATCGACGCGCTGCGGGAGGCGGTGCGCCTTAACCCGACTCTGCCGGCGAGCTGGGACATGCTGGAACAGCTTCACCGCATGATGGGCGACGCCGCCCAGGCCGCCACGGCGGGACAGCATCTGGCCACGCTGAGACAATTGCCTTCGGAGGTCGTGGTGGCCAACAGCCTGTTCGCCGACGGTGACCAGGCTCTGGCGGAGGGGATCCTCCGGGACTACCTGCGCAAGGACGGCGACAACGTGGGCGCCCTGCGCCTGCTGGCGCGGATCCGCCAGGAGCGCGACGCGCTCGATGAGGCCGAGGCGTTGCTGAAGTTGGTGCTCGATCGCGCGCCGGACTACCACGCCGCGCGGCTCGACTACGCCATGGTGCTGTTGCAACAGCAGAAGCACCTCCAGGCGCGGCGGGAGGCCGAGCGCCTGCTCGGACACGACCCGGACAATCGCGACTACCTCAAGCAGTACGGCGCGGCCTGCGTCGGCCTGGGCGACCACGAGCCGGTGATCGATCTTTATGAGCGGTTGCTGGCTGGACAGGTTCAGTCGGGGGTGGAAGTCGCCGACCTGCGCCTGTGGCGGGGGAACGCCCTGAAGGTCACGGGCCGACAGCCGGAGGCCGTCGCGGATTATCGCGCCTCCCTGGCGGCGCGGCCGGATAACGGCGTGGCCTGGTTCAGCCTCGCCAACCTCAAGACCTATCGTTTCACCGACGACGACGTCGCGCGCATGCGCGCCACAGAAGCCCGGCCCGACGTCCAGGACATGGACCGCGTCTATCTATGTTTCGCCCTCGGCAAGGCGCTGGAGGATCGGGGCGACTACGCATCCTCGTGGCGATGCTACGAGCGCGGCAATGCGCTGCGGCGCGCCGCCGGCCGGTATCGCCCGGAGGTCGCGGAAGCCTGCGCCGTCCGGCTGAAGCAGGTCTTCACCGCCGAGTTCTTCGCCGAACGCGCCGGCTGGGGCGCGGACGACCCAGCGCCCATCTTCATCCTGGGGTTGCCGCGTTCGGGCTCGACGCTGATCGAGCAGATCCTGGCCTCCCATTCCCAGGTGGAGGGCACGCAGGAACTGACCGAGATCGGTCGGTATGCCGGCGAACTCTGCGGTCGCGATCGCGATTGCGGCCTGCCGCTGGACCCCGAGGCTTTGCTGCGGCTGACCGCCGCCGACGTCCGCCTGCTCGGCGAGCGCTTCCTGGCCGAAACCCGGACCTATCGCAGGATGGGCAGGCCGTTCTTCATCGACAAGATGCCGAACAACTTCTGGCACATCGGCCTGATCCACCTGATGCTTCCGCGAGCGATAATCATCGATGTTCGGCGCGAGCCCATGGCCTGTTGCTTCAGCAACCTCAAGCAGTTGTTCGGCACGACCAACCAGGAGTTCACCTACGGCGTCGATGACATCGCCCGTCAGTACCGCGCCTATCTCGACCTCATGCGGCACTGGGACGAAGTGCTGCCGGGGCGGGTGCTGAGGGCGTCCTACGAGGCCGTCGTCGAGGATCTCGACGACGGCGTGCGGCGTATGCTGGACCATTGCGGGCTGGCCTTCGAGCCGGCCTGCCTGACTTTCCACGAGACCCGGCGCAGCGTGCGCACGCCCAGCTCCGAGCAGGTGCGCCAGCCCCTCGGTCGGGAAGGGCTCACCCAATGGCGCCACTACGAACCCTGGCTTTCGCCGCTTCGGGACGCGCTAGGCGACGCCTTGACCGGCTACAGGGACTGACCGATGCGGCTGTCGCGCCCCTTCTTCCAGATCCCCGTGCTCTTCGACGTGGCGCGTCTGCAGGCCGAGGTCGCGGCGTTGCCGACCCAGGCCTGGGTCTCGCATCCGGACCGCCTGCCCGGCAACAGCGCGGCGCGATTGATCAGCGCCGGCGGGGACGAGACGGATTCGGTTCACGGGCAGATGCTGCCCACGCCCTGGCTCGCGGCCATGCCCTACCTGCGTCAGGTCCTGGCGGGCTTCGGCGTGGTGTGGAGCCGTTCGCGGCTGATGCGCCTGGCGCCGGGCGCGGGCGTGCCCGAGCATGCCGACATCAACTACCACTGGCATAYGCGGGTGCGACTGCACATCCCGGTCTTCACCCAGCCGGAGGTGCGGTTCCACTGCGATGGACAGTCGGTGCACATGGCCGCCGGCGAGGCCTGGATCTTCGACAACTGGCGCCGGCACCATGTGGAGAACAAGGCCAGCGCCGCGCGCATCCACCTCGTCGCGGACACCACCGGCACGGCGGCGTTTTGGCGGTTCGCCTGCGGACAGGCGCCGCCCCGCGAGCAATGGCGGACGTTGGCCTGGGATCCCGGGGTCAGTCCACCGCTGCTCACCGAAGGCGACCAGCGCTCGCCGGTCATGCCCGCCGCCGAGGTGCAGTGGCTGGTCGATGACCTGCGCGCGGAACTGACGACCGCCACGGACACCGTCGAAGCCAAGGCGCGCGCCGCGCGGTTCAGTCTGCTGCTGGAGAGCTTCGTGCTCGACTGGCGCCAGCTCTGCGCGCTGCATGGCGTCGGCGGACGGGCGCGACCGGAGTTCCTGCGCCTGGCCGGCGCCGTGCACGCGGCCGCCAAGCCGCTCGCCGAGGGACTGGTCATGCGCACCAACGAAGCCAGCGCGCTACTGGTGCTGGAAAAGCGCGTGCTGCAGCATCTGGTCGCGGACGAAGGATGACGACTTTGGAACAGACCTTCGATCTCGCGGTGGTCGGCGCCGGAGTCGTGGGGCTGGCCCACGCCCTGGCCGCCGCGCGTCTCGGCAAGCGGGTCGTGGTCGTCGACCGCGACGCCCAGGCCAACGGCGCCTCGGTGCGCAACTTCGGCTTCGTGACAGTTACGGGGCAGGCAAGGGGCGAGGTGTGGAGACGCGCTCGTCGATCGGCGCAGGTCTGGAGCGAGATCGCCGGTCCCGCTGGGATCGAGGTGCTGCAGCGCGGCCTGACGATGGTCGCGCGCCGTCCCGAGGCCAAGGCCGTACTGGAGGCCTTTTTAGAGACTGAGATGGCCGAGGGCTGCGCCTGGCAGGACGCCGGCGACCTCGGCGATCATCTGCCGGGGCAGGGAGAGGTGCTGGGCGCCCTGACCAGCCAGGTCGACCTGCGCGTGGAGTCCCGCACCGCCATCCCGCGGCTCGCGGCCTGGCTGGCGGCCGCCCACGGCGTGGTCTTCCTGCGGGGCGTCGCCGTGCACGGCGTCGAGACCGGACGCTTGGGAACCTCCGCCGGCGTCATCCGCGCCGAAGCCATCGTGGTTTGCCCTGGCGACGACCTCGTCACCCTGTTTCCCGACAGCTTCGCTCGCGCCGAGGTGACGCGATGCAAGCTGCAGATGCTGCGTCTGGCCGATCCGGCCTGGCCC
>NZ_JBFTZS010000081.1:0-25021 GCF_056406675.1 Caulobacter sp. P1_B12_2
CGTCGCCCCCAAGCGCGCCCTGCTGTCGGTCTCCGACAAAACCGGCCTGGTCGAGGCGGCCAGGGTCCTGCATGACGCGGGCGTCGAGCTGGTCTCGACCGGCGGCACCAAGGCGGCCATCGCGGCCGCCGGGATCCCGGTCAAGGACGTCTCGGACCTGACCCAGTTCCCCGAGATGATGGACGGCCGGGTCAAGACCCTGCACCCGATCGTGCACGGCGGCCTGCTGGGCGTTCGCGACGCGCCCGAGCATGCGCAGGCCATGGCGGACCACGGCATCGGCGCCATCGATATCCTGTATGTGAACCTCTATCCGTTCGAGGCCACGGTCGCGAAGGGCGGGTCCTATGCCGAGTGCGTCGAGAACATCGACATCGGCGGTCCGGCCATGATCCGCTCGGCGGCCAAGAACCACGGCTACGTCGCCGTCTGCACCGATCCGTCCGACCTGGCCGAGGTCCTGGACGCCCTGAAGGCCGGCGGCACGACCCTGGCCCTGCGTCAGACCCTGGCGGCCCGCGCCTATGCCCGCACCGCCGCCTATGACGCGGCGATCGGGGCCTGGTTCGCCGCCCAGCTGGGTCAGGACTTCCCGGCCCGCAAGGCCATCGCCGGCGAGCTGCGCCAGGTGATGCGCTACGGCGAGAACCCGCACCAGAAGGCGGCCTTCTACGCCTTCCCGAACCCGCGCACGGGCGTGGCCACCGCCACCCAGCTGCAGGGCAAGGAGCTTTCCTACAACAACATCAACGACACCGACGCGGCCTTCGAGCTGATCGCCGAGTTCGACCCGGCGGCCGGTCCGGCCGTGGCGATCATCAAGCACGCCAATCCTTGCGGCGTGGCGGTCGGCGGCTCGCAGCGCGAAGCCTATGAGCGGGCCCTGGCCTGCGACCCGACCAGCGCCTTCGGCGGCATCGTCGCGGTCAACAGCCGTCTGACCCGCGACGCCGCGTTGCAGATGGTCGAGATCTTCACCGAGGTGGTGATCGCGCCGGAAGCCGACGACGACGCGATCGAAGTGTTCGCCGCCAAGAAGAACCTGCGCCTGCTGGTGACCGGCGGCCTGCCCGACGCCCTGTCGACCGGCGACACCTTCAAGTCGGTGGCCGGCGGCTTCCTGGTGCAGTCGCGTGACGACGCGCGCATCACGGCCAACGACCTGAAGATCGTCACCCGGCGTCAGCCGACCGACGAGGAAGTGCGCGACATGCTGTTCGCCTTCACCGTCGGCAAGCACGTCAAGTCCAACGCCATCGTCTACGCCCGCGCCGGCCAGACCTTGGGCGTCGGGGCCGGTCAGATGAACCGCAAGGACAGCGCCCGCATCGCGGCCCTGCGCGCCGCCGACTTCGGCCTGGACCTGAAGGGCTGCGCCTGCGCTTCCGAAGCCTTCTTCCCGTTCGCCGACGGCCTGATCCAGGCCGCGGAAGCCGGCGCGACGGCGATCATCCAGCCGGGCGGCTCGATGCGCGACCCCGAGGTGATCGAGGCCGCCGACAAGCTGGGCCTGACGATGGCCTTCACCGGCGTGCGGGTGTTCCGCCACTAGGGCTGATCGAGGGTCGACCGCCGCCGAACCGGCGTGCGGCCCTCGATCCGGGTGCGCCAGAACCCCGGGGCTGTGCTAGCTAGGTCCGCCCGTCGACCTATGCAGCAGCCCCGATGTTCCCCAAGCCACGCGCTGATCTCGTTCCCAACACCGCCGCCTACGAGAACGAGCCCCTGGTCAAGGCCACGGGATTTCGGGAGTACGACGCGCGCTGGCTGTTCGGCCCGGACATCAACCTGCTGGGCGTCCAGGCCCTGGGCCTGGGCCTGGGCACCTATATCCACGAGCTGGGCTACGCCAGGATCGTGGTCGGCCACGACTTCCGCTCCTATTCCGGCGCGATCAAGACCGCCCTGATCCTGGGCCTGGTCAGCGCCGGCTGCGAGGTGCACGACATCGGCCTGGCCCTGTCGCCCACCGCCTACTTCGCCCAGTTCGACCTGGACATCCCCTGTGTGGCCATGGTCACCGCCAGCCATAACGAGAACGGCTGGACCGGGGTGAAGATGGGCGCCCAGAAGCCCCTGACCTTCGGCCCCGACGAGATGGCCCGCCTCAAGGCGATCGTGCTGGGCGGCGCGTTCGTCGAGCGCGACGGCGGCAAGCTGATCCGCGTCGAGGGCGAAGCCGAGCGCTACATCGCCGATGTCGCCACCCGCGCCCGGATCACCCGGCCGCTGAAGGTGATCGCCGCCTGCGGCAACGGCACGGCCGGGGCGTTCGCGGTCGACGGTCTGCAGCGCATGGGCGTCTCCGAGGTCATCGGCATGGACACCGACCTCGACTACACCTTCCCGAAGTACAATCCGAACCCGGAAGACGCCGAAATGCTGCACGCGATGGCCCACGCCGTCCGCGAGCACGGCGCCGACCTGGCCTTCGGCTTCGATGGCGACGGCGACCGCTGCGGCGTAGTCGACGACGAGGGCGAGGAGATCTTCGCCGACAAGATCGGCCTGATGCTGGCCCGCGACCTGGCGCCCCGAAACCCGGGCGCGACCTTCGTGGTCGATGTGAAATCCACGGGGCTCTACGCCACCGACCCGATCCTCGCCGCCCACGGCTGCAAGGTGATCTACTGGAAGACAGGCCACAGCTACATCAAGCGCAAGAGCGCCGAAGTGGGCGCCCTGGCCGGCTTCGAGAAGAGCGGCCACTTCTTCCTGAACGGCGACCTGGGCCACGGCTACGACTGCGGCCTGACCGCGGCGGCGGCCATCCTGTCCATGCTGGACCGCAATCCCGGCCTGAAGCTGTCGGACATGCGCAAGGCCCTGCCCGTGGCCTTCACTTCCCTGACCATGAGCCCGCACTGCGGCGACGAGGTGAAGTACGGCGTCGTCGACGCGGTGGTGAAGGAATACCAGGACCTGTTCGCCGCCGGCGGTTCGATCCTGGGGCGCAGGATCACCGAGGTGATCACCGTCAACGGCGTGCGGGTGCACCTGGAGGACGGCTCCTGGGTGCTGGTCCGCGCCTCGTCCAACAAGCCCGAGGTCGTCGTGGTGGTCGAGAGCACCCAGTCGGCCGACGACATGCGCGCCCTGTTCCGCCAGGAAGTGAAGCCGCGCCTGGGCCCCCGGGTCGGCAAGTACAACCAGGAAATCTAGACCTCGGACCGCGCGTCGCTCACCGCGAGCGAATTTGAGTTTCCGACAACGATCGATCATGGTGGCGGCCGCCGAGTTCGGCACGGGGACGATGTAGAACGCATGCTTAGCGCGGACTGGGGCACCAAGGTCGCCAACGCCTCGAAGGTCTTCAAGCCCTCTGGACCCGGTCCCTTCCCGGTGGCGCTGATCTTCCACGGTTGCGGCGGCAAGACGCCCTTCCTCGAGACCTACGCCCAGGTGGCGGTTCAGGCGGGGTGGGCGGCCGTGGTGGTCGACAGCCTCAAGCCGCGCGGCATGTCGACCCTGGACGGCAAGCTGTTCGTCTGCACCGGCGTGGCCTTGCAGGGCCTCAAGCGTTCGGGCGACATCTTCGCCATGCTGGCCTGGCTGGAGCGCCAGCCCTGGGCCGACTCCGAGCGCGTGTTCCTGGCCGGCTGGAGCCATGGCGGCTGGTCGATCATGGACAGCTATGCGATCGGCGTGAACGCCGCGCGCGCCACCGGAATCATCGACGCCGATCCGCTGAAGCTGCGGACCCAGGTCAAGGGCGCCCTGCTGGTCTATCCCTATGCGGCCTATCCGTCCCTGACCTCCAGCCGGGGTTGGGGCGTCCAAGGCTGGCAAAGTCCCAAGGTGTTCTCCGTCCTCGGCGGCAAGGACCAGGTCGTCGGCTGGAAGTATCCGCGCAACGCGCTCGACCGTCTGACGCGCGACGGCCTGGCGGTGGACACGGTGTTCTACCCGGACGCCACCCACGCCTTCGACGACGATCGCGCCAACGACCCGCGCGCCAAGTATCGTCCCGACCTGTTCAGCCAGACCCAGACCTATTTTGCCAAGGCCCTGAGCGCTACGCGAACCCTCTAGGCTCGTCCAAAGCGCGCATTGTTCCCGTCAAGATTGTGAAGCGGTCGATTGTATGCCAGGGTCGCCCATCCAATGGGAGGCCCTCCATGACGCTGGCGCCGATAGCGCGAGCCGCGCTCGCCCTGGCTCTTCTTGTTCCGATCCTGGCGCCGGTCGCCTGCGCGCCCGTGGCGCCGCCGCCCAATCCCGCCGCCCAGGTCAACGCCGCCAGCCTGAAGGCCCAGACCCTGTCGCTGCTGGACGTGGCCGGAGATCCCTACGCCAGCCACGCCGCCGAAGTGACCGCATTGACGGCCCGTATCGATGCGGCGGCCAGCGCGGCGGCGGCGGACCCGCTCAACACCCTTTCGGCCCGGCAATGGTCGGTGCTGCGCGATCCGAGCCGGGCGCTCTACGGCGGCACGATCGTGTTGTGGCAGAGCCAGGGCACGCTGGGTCCGGCCTTCCGCGACCAGAAGAAGATCCAGATCGCCCGGGCCTTCGACTACATCCTCTGCCTGGAGGCCAACAAGGGCCGGGCCACGTCCTGCGGCCAGATCGAGGAAGGCGGCGCGTCATGAGCCAGTTCGACGATTTCCTGGCGGCCGCCAAGGCCAACCTCACGGTGCTGGGCAAGGACAGCTTCGACGGCTATTCCGACCAGGTGAAGGTCATGGCCCAGGCGGCGCTCGACAAGGCCAAGGTCAATCTGCAGCTCTGGACCAGCCAGCTGGCGGCCGGTCAGCTGAGCGAGGCCGAGTTCAAGAACCTGGTGCAGGGCGAGACCGACCTGACCGAGATCGCCGGCTACACCGCCGCCGGCATCAGCCAGGCCGAGGCCCAGCGCCTGCGCGACGCCGTGACCGTGACCGTGATCAACACGGCGCTCGACACCTTCCTCAATTCCAGGCCGCCCACCTAGCGGATCAGGCGGCGACCGGCGGCGTCCGGCGCTCGCGGCGCAGGGGCATGGGACCGCGATAGGCCAGCCGCCACAGCCACTCCAACGGCCCCATGGTGAAGCGCGCCATCCACCAACGCGACCACAGGATCTGCAGCAGCCAGATCACCGCCACCGCCGCGGCCAGAAGCGGGCGATCAAGCTTGCCGTACAGCCCTGGACCACGACCGCCGTACAGCAGCGCCGTCATCAGGATCGACTGGGTCAGGTAGTTGGTGAAAGCCATCTGCCCCACCGGGGCCAGGATGGCCGGGAGCGCCTTCCAGAGCCTGGCCCGCGTCGCCATCACCATCAGGCCCACATAGCCCAGGCTGACGACGGGCGCGGTGGCGCTCTGCAGCCAGCGGGCCATGGCGCGCGGCGGCCAGGGGTGGCCGGGCAGGACCATATAGGCCGTCTCGGCCAGGCCGACGATCGCCAGCGCGCCCAGGCCCGCGCCGATCAGGGCCTGATAGACGCCCGTCGAGGCCTTGCCGCTCAGGACGCCCAGCTTGTACAGGCCCATGCCGATCAGCATCAGCGACAGCACCAGCAGCGGCCAGGTCTGGGGCCACTGGGTGAAGGCGTCGATCACGAACATCCAGAAGTCCTTGGCGTTCTGGCTCAGCGACTGGGCGAAGGTTCCGGCGTACTGGACGCTGTCTGCGTGGACCCCGGCCAGGAACTTGGCCATCTCCGCCGGGGGAGGATCGCCGCCGCCTTCGGCCGCGTGCCGGAGCATCTTCCAGGCGCCCCAGGCGGACAGCCCCAGGTGCAGGCTGATCCCGGTCTGCAGCAGGCGCTTGGCCGGCCAAGACCGGACCCACATCGCCAGCAAGCCGACCACCGCATAGGTGTTGAGCACGTCGCCTTGCCAGATGACCAGGCCATGGAACAGACCGATGGCCAGCAGGCTGACCAGGCGCAGGATCAGGATCCGTCGCCGCTCCCCCGCGTCGGCCGCGGCGCCGCCCTCGCCGCCGACCATCAGGATCGAGGCGCCGAACAGCATGGCGAACAGCGAATAGAACTTCTGCTGGAAGAACACCTGGGTGACCCACCAGACGGCCACCGAGCCCGGCGCCATGCCCAGCGGCCACATCGTCAGGCTGGTGGCCACCGAATGCGGCTCGGCGGCGATCGGGATGTTGCAGAGCAGGATGCCCAGCACCGCCAGACCCCGAAGCGAGTCCAGCAGAACGATACGATCCTTGACCATGCACGCCGCCCCGAACGCCCCCTTGGCGCCAATCGGCGGCGATCCTGTACCGAGTTGGCGCGACCGACAACCCAGGGTTAGGGGGGCAGGTTAGGCGGGGCCAGGGTTAGGCGGCGGCTTCGACGTCCGGTCCCTGACGCGGCACGCGGGCCAGGATGACCGCGCCGGTGGCCAGGAACAGGGCCGAGACGGCGACGGCGATGCGCTGGTCGCCGACCCATCGGGTGCCGACCGCGATGACCAGCGGGGCCATGAAAGCCGTCGCCTTGCCCGACAGGGCGTAAAGCCCGAACCACCGCCCGCTCTCGCCGGCCGGGGCCAGCTGAGCCATCCAGGCGCGCAGAGAAGCCTGGGCCGGGCCGAAGGTCAGGCCGACGAACAGCGAGAAGCCCAGGAAGACGCGCTCGGGCAAGCTGGCGAACAGGCCGCCGCCCGCGACCGGCGGCGCCACCTTGAACACGAAGGCCAGGCTGTCGCGCCCCACCAGCCCGATCCCAAACGCCCCGAACAGCACCACGCCGGCGGCGATCAGCACCGTGGTCTTCGAGCCCAGCTTCTGGTCCACCCGGCCGCCGATGAAGGTGCCGATCCCAGCGGCCACCGACAGGGCGATGGCGTAGAGTCCCAGTTGGGTGGTGGTCCAGCCGAACATCCCGGCGGCCAGCACGCCGCCGAACGCGATGAAGCTGGAGATGCCGTCGCCGACCAGCATCCGGCCGATCAGGAAACGCAGCATCCACGGCTTGCGCGGCAGCGAGCGGATCGTGGTCCAGAGTTCGGCCAGCGGCTTGCGCCCGGCGATCTTGGGCGGTTGGGGCGCGATCAGCATCAGCGGCCAGGCGAAAAGCAGGAACCACACCGCCACCAACGGGCCCACGATGCGGTCGGGTTCGTGCAGGGCCTTGGACAGGCCCAGCATCGGGGTCTCGGGCAGGGAGAAGCACAGCAGCACGACGAACAGGGTGATCAAGGCGCCGACATAGGCCAGGGCCCAGGCCGAGCCGGACAGCCGCCCCACCTGGCCCGGCTTGGCCACCAGGGGCAGCAGGGCGTTCATCACCGAACCGCTGAGCTCGGCCGAGACCCCGGCCACCACCAGGCAGATCAGGATCGGCAGGATGCGGCCGGCGTCCCCGGGTGTCGCCAGCCAAAGCGCGGCGCTGGCCAGGACGAAGGGAACCGCCAAGCCGACCAGCCAGATGCGCGGATTGCGCCGCGCGTCGACGCTGGCCCCGACCAGGGGGCTGAACACCGCGATCAGCAGGCCCGACACCGCCCCGGCATAGCCCAGCAGGCTCTGGCCCCGCGCAGGGTCGCCGACGAAGCCGGCGGCGAAATAGGGGGTGAAGATGAAGGTGGCGATCAACGCCCAATAGGGCTGCTGGGCCCACTCATAGAGCGCCCACGCGGCCCGCTGCCGATCACCCTTGTCCATAAGCGCCCCCAACTGAAGCGTCGCTTATAAACGAACCCTCTCCCAAAGGGAGAGGGAGGGGCCCACGCCGTGAGGCGTGGGAGGGTGAGGGGGTAAGATATCGACCGGCGTGCCGGCAGAGCGCCTAAGGAAAACGGTGAGGGCGTCACCCCTCACCTTCCCACCGCTTCGCGGCGGGCCCCTTCCTCTCCCCTCCGGGAGAGGACTCTTAAGAAGCGTTCGCCAATCCCCGCAGCGCCGCGTTGGCGATGGTCAGCTTGGCGAAGGTCCAGCCGCCGCCGGCCTGTTCGATGTCCTCGACCGTGCGCTTGGCGGCGCGGACGGCGTCGTGGCGCAGCGCGCCCCACGAATTGACCGCCGCCTTGGCCGAGGCCTCGTCGTCGCCCGCCTGGGCGTTGGCGGCGAACTTCAGCACCACCTGGGTGATCGCGGTCTGCTCGCTGAGCATGTCCTCGATCAGACGACGGACGGCCAGGCGCTCGAAGGCGTCGCCGCCGACGAACGAACCGGCCGCAGAGCGCAGGCGGTCGAAGCCGAAGGCCGCGCCCACCTGGTGATAGAGCCGGGCCACGTTCTCGACCGACCAGCTGGACGCGTTGCCCAGGTCGACCRGGTCGGCSGCCGTGGTCACCGGCTGCAGGGCSGCGACGGCCAGGGCCAGGGCCTCGGGGGCGCCGTCGGCGACATAGGCCTTGGCCCGCTTGGCCACCGCCTTCTGCTCGAACGGCGAGAGGATCGCGGTCCCCAGCGCCGACAGCGCCTTGACCGAGGGCCCATAGGCCTCGACCAGATGCTTGACGGTCGACTTGTCCTTGAACGCCCGGCGGGCCAGCCAGAAGGTCAGGCTGCGCTGGGCGTAGGCCAGGGCCTTGTACAGCGCCAGCTGACCGCTGGCCGAGGCCTTGCCGTCCAAGACCGAGACCTGGTCCCATAGGGCGTCGACGCCGAGGATCTCGCGAGCGGCGGCGAAAGCGATGACCAGGGCCGTGGTGTCGCAGCCGGCGGCGGCCCGCAGGCGGCTCGGGAAGGTCGGGCCGCACATGTTGATCATCTGGTTGTCGAGCACCGTGGCGATGATCTCGCGCTTCAGCCGGTGCTGCTGCATGGCGTCGCCATACTGGCCAAGGGCCGGCGGAAAATAGCCCTTCAGCGTCGCCTCGAACCACGGATCGTCCGGCGCCTGCGAGGCGACGATGTCGTCGAACAGGTCGATCTTGCCATAGGCCAGCAACACGGCCAGTTCCGGCCGGGTCAGGCCCTTGCCGGCCTGGGCGCGGTCGGTCAGAGCCGCCGCTTCCGGCAGGCCTTCGACCTTGCGATCCAGACGCCCCTTGGCCTCCAGTCCCGCCATGAACTGGGCGTGCGAACTCACCTCCGAGACCGCGTCGCTTTCCATCAGCGACAGGGCCAGGGTCTGGTCGTAGTTGTCGGCCAGGACGTGGCTGGCCACGTCGTCGGTCATGGTCGGCAGCAGCTGGTTGCGCGCCTCGCGATCCAGCTTGCCGCCGCGCTCCAGGATCCCGGTCAGGATCTTGATGTTGACCTCGTGGTCGGAGCTGTCGACGCCGGCCGAGTTGTCGATGGCGTCGGTGTTGATGTGACCGCCGGCCCCTCCCGCGCCGATTTGAGCGAACTCGATGCGGCCCGCCTGGGTGAGACCCAGGTTCGCGCCCTCGCCCACCACCTTGACCCGCAGGTCGGCGCCGTTGACGCGGATGGCGTCGTTGGCCTTGTCGCCGGCGTCGGCGTGGCTTTCGGTCCTGGCCTTCACATAACCGCCGATGCCGCCGAAATAGAGCAGCTCGGCCCGGGCCTTGAGAATGGCGGTCAGCAGCTCGCTGGGCGCGACCGTCTCGGCCTTGAGGTCAAGCATCGCCCGCACTTCCGGCGACAGCGGAATCTGCTTGAGCGTACGCGGGAACACGCCGCCGCCCTTGGAGATCAGGCTCTTGTCGTAGTCATCCCAGGACGAGCGCGGCAGCTTGAACATCCGGTCGCGCTCGGCCCACGAAGTGGCGGGATCCGGATCGGGGTCCAGGAAGATGTGACGATGGTCGAAGGCGGCCAGCAGCTTGGTCTGCTTGGACAGCAGCATGCCGTTGCCGAACACGTCGCCGCTCATGTCGCCCACGCCGACCACGGTGAAGGGTTCGGTCTGGATGTCCTTGCCCAGCTCGCGGAAGTGGCGCTTCACCGCCTCCCACGCGCCGCGCGCGGTGATGCCCATCACCTTGTGGTCGTAGCCGACCGAGCCGCCGGACGCGAAGGCGTCGCCCAGCCAGAAGCCGTAGTCCTCGGCCACGCCGTTGGCGATGTCGGAGAAGGTGGCCGTGCCCTTGTCCGCGGCGACGACCAGATAGGGATCCTCGCCGTCATGGACGACCACCCCGGCGGGCGGGACGATCCGGTTGTCGGCGTCGATGTTGTCGGTGATGTCGAGCAGACCCGACAGGAAGGTCTTGTAGGCGCGGATGGCCTCGGCCTGGATGGCGTCGCGGTCGCCGCCGCGCGGCAGGTTCTTGGGGAAGAAGCCGCCCTTCGAGCCGACCGGCACGATGACCGCGTTCTTGACCTGCTGGGCCTTCACCAGGCCGAGCACCTCGGTGCGGAAGTCGTCGCGACGATCGCTCCACCGCAGCCCGCCCCGGGCGACGGGGCCGAAGCGCAGATGCACGCCCTCGATGTGCGGGGCCGAGACATAGATCTCGCGATAGGGCTTGGGGGCCGGCAGGTCGTCCAGCTCGCGCGAGGCGATCTTGTAGCTGATATAGGGCTTGGGCTCGCCGTCGGCGCCCAGCTGGAAGAAGTTGGTCCGCTGGATGGCGCCGATCAGGGCGGCGATGCGGCGCAGGACGCGGTCGGCGTCCAGGCTCTCGACCGCCTGCAGGGCCTCGTTGATGCTGGCCTCGACGGCCTTGGCCTGCTCCTCGCGGGCGGCCAGGTCGGCGTGCACGGCCGGGTCGAACTTGATGCGGAACAGGTCGAGGATCAGGCGGGTGACGCCGGGATTGTCCGACAGGGCCTGCTCCTGCACGCCCTGGCTGGGATCCAGGCCCGTCTGCTGGCGATAGCGGGCCAGGGCGCGGACCAGGGCGGCCTCGCGCCAGCCGACGCCCAGCTCCAGCACCAGGCGGTTGAAGCCGTCGCTCTCGGCACGGCCGGTCCAGATGGCGACGAAGGCGGCCTCGAAAGCGGCTTTGACGTCGCCGAAGGACAGGTGTTCGCCCTGCTCGTCGCGCAGGGTGAACTCGTGGACCCAGATCTTGCCGTGGACGCCTCCGGAGTCATTGGCGGTCGGCATCAGCTTGAAGCCGTCCTCGATCAGCGCCTTCAGGCCCATGTGCTCGAGGATCGGCAGCACGTCGGCCAGGGGCGCGGCGGCCCCAGGACGATACAGCTTGAAGCGGAAGGTCAGCTTGTCGTCGTCGGCGTGGCGGAAGGCGCGGACCCTCACCTGCTCGTCAGCGGCCAGATCGTCGACCACGGCCAGGTCGGCCAGGGCCTCGGCGGCGTCGTACTGGTCGCGATAGCCGGGCGGGAAGGCGCCCTGCCAGCGGGCCAGGGTCTGGGCCACCCGGCCGGGCGCGCCGCCGTCCCGGATGGCCGCTTCGAAGCGGTCGTCCCAGGTGCGGGCGGTTTCGGCCACGGCGGCTTCCAGCGCCGTCAGGTCCGGGTCGCCGTGCTTGCCTGGCGTCACGCCCAGCACGTAGTGCACGCGGGCCAGAGGCGCGTCGGAGAAGCTGGGATAGTAGGCGCTGACCCGGCCTTGATAGGCGTCGGCCAGGATCTTTCCGGCCCGTTCGCGCACGCCGCTGTCGTAGCGCTCGCGCGGCACGAACATCAGCACCGAGATGAAGCGGTCGAACGGATCCTTGCGGGCGAACAGCCGCACGCGCGGGCGGTCATAGAGGTGCAGGACCCCCATGGCCATCGACAGCAGCTCTTCCTCGGAGATCTGGAACAGCTCGTCGCGCGGCCAGGTCTCCAGGATGTTGCGCAGGCGCTTGCCGCTGTGGCCCTCGGGATCCTTGCCGGCCTCGCTCAGCACGTGCTCGACCTTGCGGCGGACCACCGGCACCTCGTGGGCGGGCGTCTCGTAGGCCTCGGCGGTGAACAGCCCCACGAACCGGACCTCGCCCGAAGGCTTGCCGTCGGCCCCGTACCGGCGCACCCCGACATAGTCCATGTAGCCCCGGCGATGGACCTTGGAGCGCAGGTTCGACTTGGCCACCACGAGGGGCGCACCGAGCAGCAGGTGATCGCGGACCTGGGGCGACAGGATCGCCGGCTCGCTGCCTCGGCGCAGCACGGTCAGGGTCTGGTCACGCAGCACGCCCAGGCTGCCCTCGGGCTGGTACAGCGGCTCCTCGGCCGCGTAACCGCCGTCCGGGGTGCGGGGATATTCGTAGACGCGCGCGCCCAGGAACACGAAGCGGTCGCCCTCGAGCCAGTCGAGGAAGGCCAGGCTCTCGTCGCGCTCACCCTCCGGGATCGGGGCCTTCGAGGCGCGCAGCTCGTCGATCGTGCGATGGATCAGGGCCTTCATCGCGTCGAAGTCGTCGACCGCCACCTGCACGTCGGCCAGGGCGTCGCGGACGGCGGCGATCAGGGCCTGTTCGCGGTCCTCGCCGACCGGGGCCAGATAGACCTGGATCATCGAGCGCCGGCCGGCCCCCTCACCCAGGTTTGGGGTGTCGATCACCGGGTGGAACATGGCCCTCACCGAGAAGCCCGCCTCGGCGATCGCGCCCATGATGCTGTCGACCAGGAACGGGCGGTCGGGCTGGACGATCTCCAGCAGGTCGCTCTTCAGGTCGGTCCCGTCGGCGCGGACGGCCGGACGGACTCGGATGGAAAGGGGATGGGAAGCGCTCTCGCCGAAGCGCCAGAAATCGGCCAGGGCGTGGGCGATGTCGTCGGGATCGAAGCCCGGCAGCTCTTCGGCCGACCAGTCTTCCTGGACCTGGGCGGCGAACTGGGTCTGCGGCGCCGTCAGCGTCCCCTGCCCGAGGGCCACGCCCAGGGCCGAAATCAAACCGTCCGGTTGAGCGGCGGTCGCCTTGGGGTCAAGTTTTGCACCGACCATGGGATTTCCTCGCGAATTTTTGGCGACAACCTAGCCTTTTCAGGCTCGGCTTCAACCGTAGCCCGGCAAAAGCGCAGAATATCTTACCGAGAGAATCATGACGGGCCGCGGACACGGAAGCGCCGCCGGTTGGGGGCGGCCCGTCGGGGGGCGACGGGCGATTCCGCGTTCGACGCTCCAGAAAACCGGTCTGCGTCGCGCGGGGCCGGCATGGGGGGCTGCCGACAGGATCTAGATAGGAAGGCCATTTGGGAATTTAAGTCCCCTTGACCGACTTCTGTTGCGATGACGGTGAAGATCGCGGCTTTTTCTCCGACGGGGCCTTGGGCGGGGCCGCCGGGACCTTGCGGTCCAGACTGTCGCCGCTGGGATTTCCGTCCTCCGACAGCAGGATGGCGATCCACCGGGTGCCGTCGAACTGGGCCATGATCAGCATCAGGGCCACGGTCAGCGGCGTCGACAGGAACATGCCGGTCACGCCCCATAGGGCGCCCCAGAGCGCCAGGGACAGCAGCACCACGGTGGGGTCGATGTTCAGGCTGTCGCCCTGCATGCGCGGATAGATGACGTTGCCGACCACGAAGAAGATCAGCTCCAGGGCGCCGAACAGGATCAGGGCCGGCAAGAAGCTGTCGGGGAACTGCACCAGGGCGAACAGCGGCGGCAGGATGCAGCCGACCGCGCCGCCGATGATCGGGATGTAGGCCGCGACGAAGATCAGGAAGGCCCAGAACAGGGCGTTGTCCAGCCGCAGCAACATCATCACCACCCAGGCGGCGACGGCGATCATCAGGCCGGTGACCGTCTGGATCCACAGGTATTGCTCGACCCCGTTGCGGATGCGCTGGAACAGCTGCATCGCCCCGTCACGCTCGGTGTGATGCGGATAGAGCGAAACGATCTTGCGGTTGAAGCCCCGGCGCGAGGCGATGATGAAGCCCAGATAGATCAGCACCAGCACCGCGTTCGACGCGAAGTTCTGCAGGCTCTGAGCCGCGGCCCCGGCGTATTTGCTGGGATTGAGCTGATTGATCAGGTCGCCGATCGTCGGCGCCACCTTGATTCCGACCAGCGAGGCGACCTTGGCGATCACCTCGTTCAGACGGGGCGCGTATTCGCGCATCTGAAGCACGAAGCTAGTTCCGTTCGCCGTGACGACCCAGACCGACAGTCCGAACATGGTGATCGACAGCACGATGGCGGCCGGCAGGGCCAGGCTCTTGGGGAATTTCGGCACCCGCTCGACCAGCACGCGGGCGAAGCTGTCGATCATCACGGCCAGGAACACCGCCATGGCCAGGGGCGTGAGAATGCCGCGCATCCAGTACAGGGCCGCGCCGCCGGCGATGACCGCCAGGAACACCAGGGCGTTGCGACCGGTGATCGACGGGGAAATGGACATCGGCGGAATCTCTTTCTCGAGCGTCTATAGAAGACTGGCCCCACATTGCGCGAGCCGATTGGCGCGGCGCAAGGGCGGGGCTAAGCTTAAGCCCTCAATGTGAAGGACGTTGCGTATGACCCTGGCGATCGGTGAAGGCGAAATCCTCATTGGGCTCAGCCAGGGAGGGCCCGTCGAGGGACCGGTGACCCAGCGGCTCGATCGCTCCAACCGCCACGGCGTGGTGGCCGGCGCGACCGGCACGGGCAAGACCGTCACCCTGCAGGTCATGGCCCAGGCCTTCTCCGACGCCGGCGTGCCGGTATTCGCCGCCGACGTGAAGGGCGACCTTTCGGGCATCGCCGCGATCGGGGCGCCGAACGCCAAGATGCTGGACCGCGCCGCGGCGATGGGCCTGACCCTAACGCCGTCCGCGCCGCCCGTGGTGTTCTGGGACCTGTTCGGCGAGAAGGGCCACCCGATCCGCACCACCATCTCCGAGATGGGGCCCGTGCTGCTGTCGCGGCTGCTCGAGCTGAACGACGTGCAGGAGGGCGTGTTGACCGTGGTCTTCCACGTCGCCGACAAGGACGGCCTGCTGCTGCTGGACCTGAAGGACCTGCAGGCGGCCCTGAAATATGTCGCCGACCACGCCGCCGACATCGGCACGCAGTACGGCAACGTCTCGCCGGCCACGGTGGGCGCGATCCAGCGCAAGCTGCTGACCCTGCAGACCCAGGGGGCCGAGAACTTCTTCGGCGAACCGGCCCTGAACCTGGCCGACATCATGCGCACCGACGTCGCCGGTCGCGGCTACGTCAACCTGCTGGCCGCCGACCAGCTGATCCAGTCGCCCAAGCTCTACTCGACCTTCCTGCTGTGGCTGCTGTCGGAGCTGTTCGAGGAGCTGCCCGAGGTGGGCGATCCGGACAAACCCAAGCTGGTGTTCTTCTTCGACGAGGCCCACCTGCTGTTCAACGACGCGGAGAAGCCGCTGCTGGAGAAGATCGAGCAGGTCGTGCGCCTGATCCGCTCCAAGGGCGTGGGCATCTATTTCGTCACCCAGAATCCGGCCGACATTCCCGACTCGGTGCTGGGCCAGTTGGGCGCGCGGGTGCAGCACGCGCTGCGGGCCTACACCCCGGCCGACCAGAAGGGCCTGAAGGCCGCCGCCCAGTCGTTCCGGGTCAATCCCGCCTTCGACACCGCCGAGACCATTCAGGCCCTGGGGGTCGGCGAGGCGCTGATCTCGACCCTGGACGCCAAGGGCGCGCCCTGCGTCGTCCAGAAGACGCTGATCCGCCCACCGTCCTCACGCCTGGGCCCGCTGACGCCGGAAGAGCGCGCCGCCCTGATCGCCAAGAGCCCGGTCGCCGGTCTCTACGACCAGACCCTGGACCGCGCCTCGGCCTACGAGACCTTGCAAGGCCGCGCCGTTCAGGCCCAGCAGCAGGCGCAGGGCGCCGCCGCCCAGGCCGAGGCCGAACGCCAACGCGCCGCGGCGGAAAAGGTCCGGGAACGGGAAGAGGCGCGCGAGATCCGCGCCGCGCCGCGTCCGCGCGCGTCCAGCCGTCAGTCGATGGGCGAGGCCTTCGCCAGCTCGCTGATCCGCACGATCGCCAATCAGGCCGGGCGCGAGATCATGCGCGGCCTGATGGGCGGCATGTCGCGGCGGCGGTAGGGCCTAGGCGGCCTTGCGGCGGCGCGGCTTCTTGGGGGCCGGAGCCGCTTCCGCTGGTTCCGGCTTGTAGGCCGAGGTCGCGCTGGCCAGCGTCCAGGCCGAAATGCTGTCCACGGGCGACGGACGGCCGATCGCATAGCCCTGCAGCTCGGCGCAGTTCTCGCCGCGCAGGAAGTCGATCTGCTCCTGGGTCTCGACGCCCTCGGCCACGCACGGAATCTCCAGGCTGCGGCCCAGGCCCAGCACGGCGCGGACGATCACCGTCGCGCGGTCGTGGCGATGGATGTTCTCGACGAAGCTCTTGTCGATCTTGATCTTGTCGAACGGGAACGACTGCAGGGTCGACAGCGACGAGAAGCCGGTGCCGAAGTCGTCCATGGCGATCCGCACGCCCAGGGCCTTCAGCCGGCGCAGATTGTCCAGCGCCCGTTGATAGTCCTTGAACAGGGCGCTCTCGGTGATCTCCAGCTCCAGCCGCTTGGGCGACAGGCCGGTCTGCACCAGGACCTCATGCACCAGGGTCGGCAGGTTGGGCTGGTTCAGTTGCAGGGGCGACAGGTTGACCGCGATGCGCAGCGGACGCTCCCAGGTGACGGCGTCGGCGCAGGCGCGACGCAGGACCCATTCCCCCAGTTGGCCGATCATGCCGTTTTCCTCGGCGATCGGAATGAACTCCAGCGGCGGGACCATGCCGCGCACCGGGTGGTTCCAGCGCACCAGGGCCTCGAAGCCGCAGACCTCGCCGTCGGACGCCCTGGCCAGCGGCTGGTAGTAGACGATCAGCTCCTCGTCGGTGATCGCCTGGCGCAGCTCCCGAGCCATGGTCCGGCGCTCGCGGATCGACTCGTCCATCTCGCGCTTGAAGAACCGATAGGCGCCCCGGCCGCTTTCCTTGGCGCGATACAGCGCCATGTCGGCGTTGGCCAACAGGGCCTCGGCCGTGCGGCCGTCGTCCGGGAACAGCGACACGCCCAGGCTGGCGCCCATGGCCAGCTCCTGGCCCTCGTGGGTCGCCGGGACCGCCAGGGTCTCCAACAATCGGCCCGCCAGTTCGGCGGCGGCCGCGGGCTGGTCGCCGGCCGCCACCTGGACGACGATAAACTCGTCGCCGCCGAGGCGGGCGGCGAAGGACGGGGCGGTCAGGCTGTCCTGCAGCCGGCGCGCGGTCTCGACCAGCAGGGCGTCGCCCGCCAGGTGACCGTGCAGGTCGTTGGCTTCCTTGAAGTGGTCCAGGTCGATGCAGATCAGCGACAGGCTCTCGCCCGAGGCCTCGACGCGGTCCAGGGCGGCGGCCAGGCGAAGCTGCAGCGAATTACGGTTGGGCAGGCCGGTCAGGCCGTCGTGCTCAGCCAGGTAGCGGATCTTTTCCTCGGCCGATCGGCGTTCGCGAAGGTCGCGGACCGCGAGCACCGTCAGGCCGGAGGTCTCGGCGCGGGCGCCGTCGTCCATCAGGCGCGAGAACACCTCGACAGGGATCGCGCGGCCGCCGTCGGCCGGCTGCAGAACCCCTTCGCGACGCACGCCCTCGCGGGTGGGGGCGTTGGTGTCGAAGGTCAGCAAGTCGGACAGCGCCGTGCCCAGCAGGGCGTCCAGCTCGACCCCGGCCAGTTCGCAGAAGGCGGCGTTGGCGTCGTTGATGCGGTCGTCCTGGACCACCACGATGCCTTCATAGGCGGCGTTGGCCAGGCGGCGGATGCGGTCCAGCGCCGAGCGGCTGGTCGAGGACTCGATGGCCACAGCGCCCAGGCCGCCCAGGATGATCATGCCGGTGATCGAGGTCACGGCCAGGGTCAGGATCGCGCCCGACAGCATCTGGTCGGGCACGTTGATCGACGGATCGGGAACGATGGTGATCGCGCCCATGCCGATGAAGTGCAGGGCGCAGACGCCCACGGTGAGAATGGCGCCGCCGCCCRCCTGCTTGAGCATGCTGCGCGCGCGGCCCGCCAGCTGCAGGGCGCACGCCGCGCCGATGACGCCGGCAAGAACGGACAGGGCGATCGTCGCCTGTTCCCACTGCACGAAGCCCTGGGTCACGAAGGCGGACATGCCGGTGTAGTGCATGGCGGCGATGCCCATGCCGAGGATCAGGCCGCCGGCGAAGTCGTTGGTGCGCGTGCGCTGGGCCGAGGCCACGGCGAAGCCCCCGGCCATGAACAGCACCGCGATCATCAGCGACAGCAGGGTGCCCGACGGGCTGTAGCCTGTCTTCAGCCCGGGGCTGTAGGCCACCATGGCGATGAAGTGGGTGGCCCACACGCCCGATCCGGACACCAGGCCCGTCAGCAGCAGCCACGCGGCCCGAACCACGCCCTTGGCCCCACGCATGCGCGAGTAAAGACGGAACGCCGTGAAGCAGGCGGCGAAGCAGATCAGTCCGGCGACCACGACCAAACGCAGGTCATGCTCAGTCGACAGGCAGGTCAAAACCTTCAGCACGCTTGGGGTCCCCCAGGGAATTCATCCTACGAATACCGTGGAAGATGCAAAAAAAGCGTTTCGCTCCAGGAAGGCTCTATTCAGGCGTCGCGAGCCGCCCTGCGTGCCAGCGCCAGGCGCTGCTCAGGATGGCGTCCAGGTCTCGGGTCGGAGACCAGCCCAGTTCCCGTCTGGCCAGGGCGTTGTCGGCGACCAGGACGGGGGCGTCGCCCTCGCGGCGCGGCGCCTCGACCACCGGCAGCGGCCGGCCCGACACCCGCTTCACGCCTTCGATCAGCTCTCGAACGGTCGTGCCGTGGCCGGTGCCGAGGTTGAAACTGGCCGTCGCGCCCCCGGCCAGCAGGCGACGCAGCGCCAGGATGTGCGCGTCCGCCAGATCCAGAACGTGCACATAGTCTCGCACGGCGGCTCCGTCGCGCGTGTCGTAGTCGCCGCCGAAGATCGTGAAATGGTCCCGCCGACCCAGGGCCACGTCGATGGCCAGGGGAATCGCGTGGGTCTCGGGCTCGTGCCACTCGCCGATGCGGCCGTCGGGATCGGCGCCGGCAGCGTTGAAGTAGCGCAGCGCGACGCTGCGGAAGCCCACGTACCGAGCGTAATCGGCCAAGGCCTGCTCGACCATCAACTTGCTGCGGCCGTAAGGATTGAGCGGAGCCTGCGGATGGTCCTCGGCCATCGGCAGGCGCACGGGATTGCCGAAGGTGGCGCAGGTCGACGAGAACACCATCGCCTCGACGCCCGCCCGACGCGCGGCCTGGATCAGCGAGAGGGTCCCGCCGACATTGTTCTCGAAGAACTTGCCAGGATCGCGCACCGACTCGCCGACCTCGATGCTGGCCGCGAAGTGCAGCACGGCCACCGGCTTATGCGCGGCGAACACCGCATCCAGGCGCGCGCCGTCCCGGATGTCGCCGATCTCGAGGGGCCCCCACTGGACGTGCTCTGCGTGGCCGTTGGACAGGTCGTCGAACGCCACGGGCCTGAAGCCCTCCTGCGCCAGGCGCAGACAGGTGTGCGATCCGACATAGCCCGCGCCGCCGGTCACCAGAACGGTCTGCATCAGAAGGTCTCCTTCCGCCTCCGAGCGACGGCGCCGGCGACCGCTGGGTCGGGAACCGCCCGAAAGGGGTCCTCCGCTCTTCGCCGATGAAGCCACGATCCTCGGAAGTCGAGCCACCGCCCGTGCCGCCAATAGCGGCTGGCGTCAAGTCCGTGCGCCGATGCGGCGGCTCTACGGAAGCGGGTCGCTCGCCGCGCCACGACGCGACAGCTGGTGTTCGCGCCAGCTGATGAACAGGGTCGAGACCACGACGACGGCCGCGCCGGTCAGCACCGCCGGGCTGGGCGTCTCGTGAAACAGCACGAGGCCGGCGATCACCGCGAACACCAGGCGGGTATAGTCGATCGGCGCCATCACCGCCGCCTCACCCGCCTCCATGCCCTTGATGTAGCACCCCTGGGTCAGGGTGCCGATCACCCCCATCAGGGCCAGCAGCCCCAGGTCGGGCAGGTTGGGCCAACGCCAGACGAACAGGGCCGGCGGGATCGAGAAGATCAGGCCCAGCCCCGCCGCGTAGACCAGCAGGGTGAACGGCGAGTGGTCGCGGGTCATCACCTTCATGCCGGTGATGGTCAGGGCGAACAGCAGCGCCGAGGCCAGGGCGGCGGCCTGCGGCAAGCCCAGCCAGTGGCCCATGTCGCCGCCGCCCGGCTTCAGCATGATCAGCACGCCGACGAAGCCGACCAGGGCCGCGCCGATGCGCAGCGGACCGACCGGCTCGCGCAGAACCAGCGCCGCCAAGGGCACGAGCCAGAGGGTGCGGGTGAAGGACAGGGCGTTGGCGTCGGCCAGCGGCAGTTCCTGGTAGGCGTAGAAGGCCAGGATCATCGCCAGCACTCCGGCGCTGGACCGGAAGATCAGGATGCCTGGCCGGGTGGTGCGCAAGGCGCCGCGCCAGTCACGGGCCACCAGCGGCAACAGGATGATCGCCCCGGCCAGCTGCCGATAAAAGGTCTGCAGCGCGGCCGGATAGCCGGCGCCCAGAGACTTGATCAGGGTGGTCATGCCGGTGAACAGCACCGCCGAGGCCAGCATCCACAGCGCCCCGCGCAGGTTCGGCGTCAGCCGGGCGCCGAACGCCCGACCCGCCGCGACCAGGCTCACTGTTCCGCCTTCATTGACCCTGCGAGGCGACCATCGCCGCCCGCATCTGTTCGGCCTGTTCCGGTGAAATCCCCATCGCCGCCAGCAACGGCGAGGGCGCGCTGCGGTCCCAGGCGTGGCGGCCGCCGATCGTCACCCCGCCGTCGACCACGATGTGGGTCCCCGTCACGAACTCGGAGTCGTCGCTGGCCAGGTAGAGCGCGGCGCGGGCGATGTCGTCGGGCAGGCCGGCCTTGGGGATCGGCTGGATCTTCGGCCCGACCTCGGCCACCCGGGCCGCCATCTGGTCGGCGACCTCGCGCGGCAAGCCCATGGAGGCGCCGAAGATCGAGGTCGCGATCAGGCCTGGGCAGATGGCGTTGACCCGGATCTTCAGCGGCGACAGCTCAGCCGCCGCGCACTTGCTCATATGGATCACCGCCGCCTTGGCCGTGGAATAGGCCAGGGGCCCGAAGCCCGCCTGCAGGCCGGCGATCGAGGCGGTGTTGATGACGCTGCCGCCGCCCCGCTCCAGCATCAGCGGCAGGGCGTGCTTCATGCCCAGCACCGGCCCGCGCACCAGCAGGGCGAAGGTGGCGTCCCAGCCCTCGGCGGTCATGTCGCCCACGCCGTTGGGCGCGCCGCCGTGGCCGGCGTTGTTGAACAGGATGTCAAGGCCGCCGAAGGCGTCCTGGGCCAGGGCCACCGCGGCGGCGATCTGACTTTCGTGGGTGACGTCGCAGGGCGCGAAACGGACCTTGCCGGGGAAACGCTTCTCCAGCATCTCGCCCTTCTCGGCCTGCAGGTCGGCGGCGACGACGCTCGCGCCCTGGGCCACGAACAGCTCCACCGTTCCCAGGCCGATGCCCGAGCATCCGCCGGTGATCACCGCAACCTTGCCGTCCAGACGTCCCGTCATGCGCCGCTCCCATTGGCCGCGCGCGGCCTCTGGAAGGCGAGCCGCTGCGTCAGGCGCGACTATCCTGGCGCGCCGAAGCGCCCCTGGCCAGGACTAAGTGAACAGCGTTCAGGCTTGTTGGCGGGCCGGCGTCGGCTGCAGGCGGTTGAACGCCAGGCTGAACAGCAGCCAGACCGCGCAGGGCAGCAGGACGACAGCCCAGGCCAGGACCAGACCGGCCAGGCCGAACACCGCAGCGACACGTTGCACGATGCGGGGCCGCTCGACCTTCGCGGCCGGCGGCGGCAGATAAATCTTCAAGCTCATCGTCYCCCCAGAACGTCAGAGCGCGCCAAATCAGCCGACCGCGCGTAGTCCGAGCGGAGGGCTTCAACGTTTTCCTGGGGAGCGGCCTGCCTCGCAAGCGCTTTCCCCAAATCGCGTATAGCCGGGCCCACCAGATGCCACGGCTCCACGCAGTAGCGGGTGAACAGGCGCTGGGGGTCGGCCATCAGCCGGAACAGCCATTCCATGCCGACCTGCCCCATCCAGCGGGGCGAGGGGCGCTGGACGCCGGCCTCGTAGTCGAACGCCCCGCCCACCGTGAAGGTCACGCAAGGGCCCAGCTTGGCCTGGTTCTCCAGGACCCAGATTTCCTGGCGCGGCATGCCCATGCCGACCAGCACGATGTCGGGCTTGTAGGCGTTGATCGCCTCGACCACCGCCTGGTTCTCGGCCGAGCCTGGCGTGACGTCGAAATAGCCGTGATGGGTGCGGATCTGGGCGCCCGGCCAATCGGCGTGGATTCTGCTGGTGGCCTGCTCGCCGACGCCCGGGGCGCCGCCGACGAAGAACACTTTCCAGTTCTCCTCGATGGCCCGCTCCCAGAAGGCGTCGCGCCAGTCCAGATAGGTGCAGCGGTGGAACCGCCGGCTGGCCCGGCCGACGATGCGCGCCCAGAAGATCAACGGCACGGAATCGACCTCGATCAGGTCGGACGTGCGGAAGAACTCGGCGATCTTCTCGTCCTTGCGGATCAGGTACAGGCTGTGGAGGTTGTGGTTGGCGACCACGGCGCTTTCGCGGGCGGCGATCTTGCCGGCCACGAAATGAAAGACTTCTTCGGGGCGAACCAGGTCCATCGAGCCGCCAAGAACCTGCACCCGCTCTTCGGGGCGGCGGTTCAAACGGAAATTCTGACGCACCTCTGGAGAGAATGCGTCCCTCGCTGGAAGAAACATCTCGACGTGGCTCCGACGACTTGGAGCACAGGTCTACAGGAACAGGCTTAGCCCTTTCCCAATAAGGATGCTTAGCGCGCCTTAACCTTGAAGTTTTCGGGTGAAGAACGATTCACCATTTAAATATTTGACCACACATGCGGACCGTCGCCTCGCGAAGACTTCAATCGAGAGAACAACGATCCACATGCGCCCAGATGTCGCGGACTATTCGTTGACGACCACGACCTTGCCCATGGCCTTGCGGCTGGCCAGGTGGGCGATGGCGTCGCCGGCCCTGGCCAGGGGGAAGCGTTCGGAGACGTACGGCTTGATCTTGCCGGCCGCATAGAGGGCCATCAGTTCGCGGACGTTCTGGGCGTGGCCCTTGGGATCGCGAGCCACCGAGGCGCCCCAGAACACTCCGACGATGTCGCAGGACTTCAGCAGGGTCAGATTCAGCGGAATCTTCGGGATGCCCGACGGGAAGCCGATCACCAGGAAGCGGCCGTTCCAGCCGGCCGCCCGGATCGTCGCCTCGGAATAGTCGCCGCCGACCGCGTCATAGGCCACGTCCCAGCCGTTCGGCCCGCAGGCCTCCTTGATCAGGGTCGCCAGGGCCTTCTGGCCATCCTTGTCGAACGGGCCGCGCGGATAGACCACGCCGGCGTCGGCGCCGTGCTTGATCGCCAGGTCGACCTTCTCCTGGCTGGAGCAGGCGGCGATCACCCGCGCCCCGGCCGCCTTGCCCAGTTCGACCGCCGCCAGGCCCACGCCGCCGGCCGCGCCCAGCACCAGCAGGGTCTCGCCGGCCTTCAGACGGCCGCGGTCCTTCAGGGCGTAATACGAGGTGCCGTAGGTCAGGATGAAGGCCGCGGCCTCGTCGAACGGCATGTCGTCGGGGATCGGGGTGCACCGCGCGGCGTCCAGCGCCACCTGCTCGGCCATGCCGCCGTGGCCGGTCGAGGCCAGAACCCTCTGGCCGACCTTCAGGCTCGTCACGCCCTCGCCCACCGCGGTGACCACACCGGAGACCTCGCCGCCGGGCGCGAACGGCCGCTCGGGCTTGAACTGGTACTTGTCCTCGATGATCAGCACGTCGGGATAGTTGACGCCGCAGGCCTTGACCTCGAGCACCACTTGGCCGGGAGCCGCGACGGGATCGGGGAGTTCTTCCAGCACCAGGGTCTCGGGTCCGCCGACCGCCTTGCTGAGCACCGCCTTCATCTCGCCTCTCCCGTTATTCTTCGTTAAGAGCGCGGACGCTAGCGCAGGCCGCCCGGCCAAGGAAGCAGAATGTCAAACAAGCGTTTTACTCTCGCCCTGCACGGCGGAGCCGGCCCCAAGCGCGGCCATGACTACGGCGTCGAGATCGCCCACATGCGCGGCTTGGTCGAGGCGGCGCGCGACCGGCTGGCGGCGGGAGCCGGCGCCCTGGACGTCGCGGTCGAGACGGTGGTCGCCCTGGAAGCCTCGGGCCTCTACATCGCCGGCAAGGGCGCCTCGCCCAACGCCGACGGCGAATACGAGCTGGACGCCAGCCTGATGGACGGCGCCACGCTGCGGGCCGGCTCGGTCGCCGCCCTGCAGGGCTTCGAGAGCCCGATCCTGGCCGCCCGGGCGGTGATGGAGAAGACCCCGCACGTGATGCTGGCCGGCGAGGGCGCCATGGCCTTCGCCCGCGCCCAGGGCCTGAAGACGATCGACGATCCCGCGACCTGGTTCACCCAGGCCGGCGCCTTCGAGGCCAATCACGCCCCTGAGGTGCTGCCCACCGGCACGGTCGGCTGCGTGGTTCGCGACGCCGAGGGCCGGCTGGCGGCCGCGACCTCGACCGCCGGCGTGTTCGGCAAGCTGCCGGGCCGGGTCGGCGACTCGCCCATCATCGGGGCCGGCGCCTGGGCCGACAGCCACGCCGCCGTCTCGTGCACCGGCCAGGGCGAATATTTCATCCGCACCGCCGTCGCCGCCCAGATCGCCCACCGGGTGCGATTCGGCGGCGAGAGCCTGGAGGCCGCCGCCCGGGCCGCCATCCAGGGCGTCGCCGACCTGGGCGGCCACGGCGGCCTGATCGCCGTCGACCGCGACGGGAACATCGCCATGCCCTTCGACTCCAGCGGCCTCAAGCGCGCGGCCCTGCTGCCGGACGGGACAATCTTCGCCGAAGCCTTCTAGCCTCAGCGAAACTTCATACGCCGCCGATAGAACAGGCCGCCTCGGTGCGAGGCAAAAGGGCGGATATCCGCTCCGGCCGGTCCGCGAACATTGAACGGCAAACCGACGATCGATAAGGGTGACCGCATGCATGAACACGCTGGGCGCCAAGCCCGACCCGAAGACCTCGTCGATCTGGACGCCCTGACCCGCGCCTATTTCGACGTTCACCCCGACCTGTCGAACGTCGCGCATCGCGTCGCCTTCGGCACCTCCGGACACCGGGGCTCCAGCCTGGACGCGGCGTTCAACGAGGACCACATCCTGGCCGTCGCCCAGGCCATCGCGGAATATCGCGCCGCCCAGGGGATCAACGGGCCGGTCTTCGTCGGCCGCGACACCCATGGCCTGTCC
>NZ_JBFTZS010000082.1:0-12788 GCF_056406675.1 Caulobacter sp. P1_B12_2
GGTTCGCCTTGACCCAGTCGACCCCGGCCTGGAACTCGGCGTCCAACCCCATGATCCACAGGGTGTCCAGCGCCTCGACCAGCGACAGCCCCAGGTCGTGGCCCTCGACGAAGAACGACGACGACGTGCCGCTGACCGGATTGATCTCGTCCTTGCCCCAGGCCTTGGCGACATAGCCCCGCCAGGCCCACTGGAATTCGGACCGGACGTCGGCGGCGAGCAGGCCCCACGTCTCCTCGGGCGGTTCGGCGAAGGCCGGGACGGCGGCGGCCGAGGCGACCAGGGCCAGGGCGTGGCGGCGGGAGAGGCGCGAGGGGTTCATGGGGCGACCTTAAGCGTTCATTCCAAACCCTGTCATCCCGGACGAACGCGCAGCGCGAAGATCCCCGACGACAACCTGATGTGGAGCGTGAAGTGGGAAACCGCCCCTCCCCCGCGACCTTTCCGCTGCGTCGCAGCAAAGCCTTGGCGACGACGGGGTTGCTCGTGCTAGAAAAGCGGGCATGAACTCGGGCCGGGCGCGCGACGCCTTGCCCCGCCTCGAACAAGGCCCTCTTACAAGGCTTGCCTGAATGACGGATATCAAGACGGTCGGCGTGATCGGCGCCGGCCAGATGGGGTCGGGGATCGCCCATGTCGTCGCCCTGGGCGGCTATGACGTGCGGCTGCACGATGTCTCGCGCGAGCGCATCGACGCCGGCCTGGCCCTGATCGAGAAGAACCTGGCCCGCCAGGTGCATCGCGGCATCATCGACGAGGCGGCCATGGCCGCGGCCCTGGCGCGGATCTCCGCCGCCGAGGACCTGGCCCTGATCGGCGCCACCGACCTGGCCATCGAGGCGGCGACCGAGAACGAGGAGATCAAGAAGTCGATCTTCCGCAGCCTGCAGCCCCACCTGGGTCCCGACACCCTGCTGGCCTCGAACACCTCGTCGATCTCGATCACCCGCCTGGCCTCGTCGACCGACCGGCCCGAGCGGTTCATCGGCCTGCACTTCATGAACCCCGTCCCGCTGATGAAGCTGGTCGAGATCATCCGCGGCATCGCCACCGACGTGCCGACCTACGAGCGCGCCGTGGCCTTCGCCAAGTCGCTGGGCAAGATCACGTCCAACGCCGAGGACTTCCCCGCCTTCATCGTCAACCGCGTGCTGGTGCCGATGATCAACGAGGCGATCTACACCCTGTACGAGGGCGTGGGCACGGTCGACGCCATCGACACCGCCATGAAGCTGGGCGCCAACCATCCGATGGGCCCGCTGGAGCTGGGCGACTTCATCGGCCTGGACACCGTGCTGAGCATCATGAACGTGCTGCACGAGGGCCTGGCCGACAGCAAGTACCGCCCCTGCCCGCTGCTGGTGAAATATGTCGAGGCCGGCTGGCTGGGCAAGAAGGCCGGCCGCGGCTTCTACGACTACCGCGGGGATGTGCCGGTCCCGACGCGATAGGGCTGGGCGTCTCGCCCCCTTTCTCTTCTTCCCGTCATTCCCGCCACAAGGACGGGAATGACGATAAAATGGATGGGCTGAGAACTGGCAGTCCGAATGTTGACGGTGAAACATCCCAGGCGGCCTGAGGAAATCACGGCCCGGAAAGTCGGGGATTTGGCCGATATCCCCCTAGGGCCGGCTCCCGGATAGTCGCCTCGCGGCGCCCGAGTTGGCGCGTCCGAAGGAGGCGACCATGCCCGGTGGCAAGCCCAACATCCTGTTCATCATGGCCGACGACATCGGCTGGTTCAACGTCAGCTGCAACAACAATGGCGTGATGGGCTACCGCACGCCCAACATCGACAAGATCGCCCAGGACGGCGCCAATTTCACCGACTTCTACGGGCAGCAGAGCTGCACCGCCGGTCGCGCCGCCTTCCTCACCGGCCAGTCGCCGATCCGCACGGGCCTGACCAAGGTAGGCATGCCGGGCGCCAAGCTGGGCCTCAGCTTCGAAGACCCGACGATCGCCCAGTTCCTCAAGAACCAAGGCTACGCCACCGGCCAGTTCGGCAAGAACCATCTGGGCGACCGCAACGAGCACCTGCCCACCGTCCACGGCTTCGACGAGTTCTTCGGCAATCTCTATCACCTCAACGCCGAGGAGGAGCCGGAGTCGCCGCTGTATCCCAAGGACCCGGATTTCCGGAAGCGGTTCGGCCCGCGCGGCGTGCTGAAGTGCAAGGCGACCGACACCGACGACGCCACGATCGACCCGCAGTTCGGCCATGTCGGAAAGCAGGTGATCGAAAACACCGGCCCCCTCTTCCGCGAACGCATGGAGACCGTGGACGAGGAATTCCTGGGCTCGGCGCTGGACTTCATCGATCGCAAGACCCAGGAGGGCGGCCCCTGGTTCTGCTATTTCAACACCACCCGCATGCACGTCTGGACCCACCTGAAGCCTGAATCCCAGGGCAAGACGGGGCTGGGTCTCTATCCCGACGGCATGGTCGAGCTGGACGGCTATGTCGGCCAACTGATGGCCAAGCTGGAGGCGCTGGGCGTCGCCGACGACACGGTGGTGGTGTTCACCACCGACAACGGCGCGGAGAAGTGCACCTGGCCCGACGGCGGCGCGACGCCGTTCCGAGGCGAGAAGGACACCAACTGGGAAGGCGGCTGGCGCGTGCCCTGCGTCATGCGCTGGCCCGGCGTCATCGAGCCCGGCCGCGTGATCAACGACATCACCTCGCTGCAGGACTTCATCCCGACCTTCGCCGCCGCGGCCGGCGAGCCCGACCTCGTGGAGAAGGTCAAGGCCGGCTACGAAATCGCCGGCAAGAGCTACAAGGTCCACCTGGACGGCGTGAACCTGCTGCCGTTCCTGAAGGGCGAGGCCGAGTGCCCGCGCGAGGGCTTCCTCTACTGGAGCGACGACGGCGACCTGCTGGCCCTGCGGGTCAAGCAGTACAAGATCCACTTCAAGCAGCAGCTGGCCGAGGGCATCAACGCCTGGCGCGTGCCGTTCGAGAACATGCGGGTGCCCAAGATCTTCAACCTGCGCTCCGATCCGTTCGAGGCGGGCGAGGTGTCGGTCAAATACGACACCTGGATGATCAACGACGCCAATTTCGTGATGTACGCCGCCCAGCCGATCGTCGGCAAATGGCTGGAAAGCTTCAAGGAATTCCCGCCGCGCGCCAAGTCGGCCAGCTTCAGCATCGACGGCGTGGTCGAGGCGCTGATGCCCAAGACCTAGCCACCAAACTTGTCATCCCGGACGTCGCGAAGCGAAGATCCGGGATGACACTTGCGGGGGTTTCCACGCCTTGGCCGCTCCATGCGGGAAGCATGGGCAGGTCTTCAGCCTTCCCGGCTTGAACAGCTTGATCGCCCGGCGCCGGAGGATTGTCTCGTTCGCCGGCTCGAAGCGCCTTGGCGTAACGCCGTTATCCCCGCTACCTTGACCGTCAGGTTCAGCGCGGGGTGCGGGAATGCTTCAGTCCAGGATGATGTCCGCGCTCGCGGGTTTGACGCTGTCGGCCCTGCTGGCGACGACCAGCCATGCGGCCACGCCGCGCGAGCCGGTGATCGACATGCACATCCACGCCGAGGCCGCCGACGCCGAGGGGCCGCCCCAGCAATACATCTGCACGCCCTTCCCCGCCTGGAAGCCGATGGATCCCCAGGTCGGCGGCGTGGAGGCCTATCTGGGCAGCATGTTCATGGCGCCCGACTGTCCCAGCAAGGTGCGCGGCGCGGCCACCGACGACGAACTTCGCCAGCGCACGATCGCGATGCTGCGGAAGTACGACGTCTACGCCATCGTCGGYGGCGGCTCCAAGACCGTCGAGCGCTGGCGCCAGGACGCTCCAGACCGGATCATGCCGGCCCTGGGCGCGAGCTCCCCGGACAAGCTGCCCTCGCTCGACGCGGTTCGCCGCCTGCACGCCGAGGGCAAGGTCAAGGCGCTGATGGAGCTTACCTTCCAGTACCAGGGCATTTCCCCCACCGATCCGCGCATGGAGCCCTATTGGGCGCTGGCCGAGGAGCTGGACATCCCGGTCGGCATCCACATGGGGCCAGGCGCGCCAGGCATCACCTATTTCGGCGCGCCGGCGTACCGCGCCAGCCTGTCGGACCCCTTGCTGCTGGAGCCGGTGCTGGTCGCCCACCCCAAGCTGCGGGTGTTCGTCGTCCATGCCGGCTGGCCGATGAAGGAGCGGATGATCGCCCTGATGTACGCCCACCCGCAGGTCTATGCCGAGATCGGCATCCTGGCGGGCGTCTATCGGGACGAGGACTTCTATCCCTATCTGAAGGGCCTGATCGACGCGGGCTTCGAGGACCGCATCCTGTACGGCTCCGACCAGATGGTCTGGCCCGACCTGGTGGGGGTCGGGATCGAGCGAATCCGCAACGCGCCGGTTCTGACGGCGGCCCAGAAGCGCAAGATCCTGTACGGGAATGCGTCGCGGTTCCTGCGGATCGATCCGGCGGGGGTGGGCGAAGGCGCAAAGCGCTGACAACGCCCCCTCAGCATTGTCATCCCTGACAAGCGCGCAGCGCGCCGATCCGGGATGACAGCCGCGGAGAATGAAACCCCTACCCCGCCCCCATCGACACGGCGACGTGGTAGGTGATGAACGAGGCCAGATAGGCCAGGCCGGTCATGTACAGGAACATCACCGTCGGCCAGGTCCAGCCGTTGGTCTCGCGCTTGACTACGCCCAGGGTCGCCGCGCACTGCGGGGCGAACACGTACCAGGCCAGGAACGACAGGGCCGTGGCCAGCGACCACTGGTGGCTCAGCAGCTGACCCAGATTGGTGCCGGCCTCGTCGTCGCCGCCCACGGCGTAGACGGTGCCCAGGGCCGCGACGGCGACTTCACGGGCCGCGAAGCCCGGGATCAGGGCCACGGTCATTTGCCAGTTGAAGCCGATGGGTTGCATGACGGGCGCGATGAAGTGCCCGATCCGCCCGGCGAAGCTGTAGTCGATGGCCGGCCCCGTCGCGCCCTCGGGCGGATAGGGGAAGGTCGACAGCACCCAGACCAGCACCATCAGCGGCAGGATGATGCGGCCGGCGCGCTCGATGAAGATCCGGGCCCGGGTCCACAGGTTCAGCAGCACGTTGCGCGGCTCGGGCCAGCGATAGGTCGGCAGCTCCATCATGAAGGGCTCGACCGTGCCGCGCCAAAAGATCTTGCGGATCACGAACGACACCACCAGGGCGCTGACGATGCCGCTGGCGTAGAGGCCGAACATCACCAGGCCCGGCAGGCTGAGCACGCCCCAGACCTTGGTGTGGGGAATGAAGGCGGCGATGATCAGGGTGTAGACCGGGATCCGCGCCGAGCAGGTCATCAGCGGGGCGACCAGGATGGTGGTCAGCCGGTCGTGCTTGTTGTCGATCACCCGCGTCGACATGATCCCGGGGATGGCGCAGGCGAAGCTGCTGAGCAGCGGGATGAACGCCCGGCCGTGCAGGCCCGCCCCGCCCATGATCTTGTCCATCAGGAAGGCCGCGCGGGTCATGTAGCCGCTGTCTTCCAGCACCAGGATGAAGAAGAACAGGATCACGATCTGCGGCAGGAAGACCAGCACGCTGCCCACCCCGGCGATCAGGCCGTCGGTGATCAGGCTCTGGAACAGGCCGTCGGGCAGCACGGCGGCGACGCCGGTGCTGAGGGCCGCGAAGCCCGCCTCGATCAGGCCCATCACCGGCTCGGCCCAGGTGAACACCGCCTGGAACATCACGAACAGCAGCAGGCCCAGGATCAGCAGGCCGCCGACCGGGTTCAGCAGCACCGCGTCGACCTTGCCGGTCACGGTGTCGGGGCGTTCGGCCGGGCGGACGCAGGCCTTGACGATCCGCTGGGCCTCGCGGTGGGCGGCGCGGATCTCGGCCGCGCTCGGCTCGCGCCAGACGTTGTCGTGCTCGCCCTCGTGGCTGATGGCCAGGGCGTCGGCCTTGGCGACCAGTTCCTCCAGCCCGCGCTTGCGGGTGGCCACGGTGGTGACGATCGGCGCGCCGATCTCGGCCGACAGCCGCTCCAGGTCGATGCGCAGGCCCTGGCGCTGGGCGATGTCGAACATGTTGAGCGCCAGCACGAACGGCCGGCCGACTTGCTTCAGCTCCAGCACCAGCCGCAGCACCAGCCGCAGGTTGGTGGCGTCGGCCACGCAGATCAGCACGTCGGGCGCCGTCTCGCCGGCCAGACGGCCCAGCACGGCGTCGCGGGTGACGATCTCGTCGGGGCTGCGGGCGCGCAGGGAATAGGTGCCGGGCAGGTCCAGCACGTGGGCGCCGCGGCCGCCGGGCAGGGTCAGGACGCCCTCCTTCCGCTCGACGGTGACGCCGGCGTAGTTGGCGACCTTCTGGCGGCTGCCGGTCAGGGCGTTGAACAGGGCGGTCTTGCCGGAATTGGGATTGCCGACCAGCGCCAGACGCGCGGGACGGGAAGCGACGGTGTCGGTCAAGACTTCGGGCCTTCGAACTGGACGGTGACGGCGGCGGCCTCGCGGCGGCGCAGGGCCACCCGCATGTCGTCGATGCGCACGGCGATCGGGTCGCGCCCGAACAGGCCCTCGTGCAGCACCTCGAACAGGGCGCCTTCGACGAAGCCCATCTCCAGCAGACGGCGCTCCAGCTCCTCCGGATCGATGGACTCCGACCGCCCGGTGTCACCGCCGACCCGCACGATCACGCCCCGCTGGCCCTTGCGGGCCAGGCTGAGCGGGCTTTCGGCGCCTGAGGAGGCGGGGATGTCGGCGAGTTCGGGAGTCAGGCTGAGAGCGTCGGACATGGTCGCACCGGAAAAACTTGCGAACGATTATCAGTCCAAGGTCACGCTGTCATGCGGCGATTAGGTGGCGGGACGTCGCACGCGCGCCGAACGCTGGGCATGTTCCGCCCCCGGGAGGGGGCATCCAGGCTTCGCCGCTAGTTGATCCACCCGATGGACCGCCTCGCGTCCAACCCGGAAGCTCCGCCGCGCCTTGAGCGGGCCGCCTTCCGGAGATCAGACATGTCGAACGACGCGTACAACCGCACGGTTCTTCCGATGCCGGATCAATCCCGCACGGGCCTGGTCACCTACGACGCCAAGGATCCCGACACGCGGTATCCGCCGATCAAGCAGGTCCGTCCGCCCGAGGGCGCGCCCAATGTGATCGTGATCCTGCTGGACGATGTCGGCTTCGGCGCCAGCAGCGCGTTCGGCGGCCCCTGCCGCACCCCGACGGCCGAGCGGCTGGCGGGCGACGGCCTCAAGTACAACCGCTTCCACACCACCGCCCTGTGCTCGCCCACCCGCCAGGCCCTGTTGACCGGCCGCAACCACCACTCGGTGGGCATGGGAGGCATCACCGAGATCGCCACCGGGGCGCCCGGCTATTGCTCGGTGCTGCGCAACACCGCCGCGCCCCTGGCCAAGACCCTGAAGCTGAACGGCTATTCCACCGCCCAGTTCGGCAAGTGCCACGAGGTGCCGGTCTGGCAGACCAGCCCCGTCGGGCCGTTCGACCAGTGGCCGACGGGCGGCGGCGGGTTCGAGCACTTCTACGGCTTCATCGGCGGCGAGGCGCACCAGTGGTATCCGTCGCTGTACGAGGGCACGACGCCCATCGAAGTGGAGAAGACCCCCGAGGAGGGCTACCACTTCATGGCCGACATGACCGACAAGGCCATCGACTGGATCGGTCAGCAGAAGGCCCTGGCCCCCGACCGACCGTTCTTCGTCTATTTCGCCCCCGGCGCGACCCACGCCCCGCACCACGTGCCCCTCGAATGGGCCGACAAGTACAAGGGCAAGTTCGACGCCGGCTGGGACGCGCTGCGCGAGGAAACCTTCGCCCGCCAGAGGGCCCTGGGGGTCATTCCAGGCGACAGCGTGCTGACCGCGCGCCACGAGCAGATCCCGGCCTGGGACGACATGCCCGACGACCTCAAGCCCGTCCTGCGCCGCCAGATGGAGGTCTATGCCGGCTTCCTGGAATACGCCGACCACCATGTCGGCCGGTTGGTCGAGACGCTGGAGACGCTGAACATCCTGGACGACACGCTGATCTACTACGTGATCGGCGACAACGGCGCCTCGGCCGAAGGCACCATGAACGGCACCTATAACGAGATGATCAACTTCAATGGCCTGGCCGCGATCGAGACGCCGGAGTTTCTGAAGGATCGGATCGACAAGCTGGGCGGGCCGGACTCCTACAACCACTTCTCGGTCGGCTGGGCGCACGCGATGAACACGCCCTACCAATGGACCAAGCAGGTGGCCTCGCACTTCGGCGGCACCCGCAACGGCACGATCGTGCATTGGCCCGGGGGGATCGCGGCCAAGGGCGAGGTGCGAGCCCAGTTCCACCATGTGATCGACATCGCCCCGAGCATCCTGGAAGCCGCCGGCATTCCCGAACCGCTGTCGGTCGAGGGCGTGCAGCAGACGCCGATCGAGGGCGTCAGCATGGTCTATTCGTTCAACGAGGCCGGCGCGGCCGACCGGCACGAGACCCAGTATTTCGAGATGTTCGGCAATCGGGGCATCTACCACAAGGGCTGGACGGCTGTGACGCGGCATAAGACGCCCTGGCTGCTGGTGGGCGAGGACGTGCCYGCGTTCGACGACGACGTCTGGGAGCTCTACGACACCACCAAGGACTGGACGCAGTCGAAGAACCTGGCCAAGGACCTGCCCGACAAGCTGCACGACCTGCAGCGGCTGTGGCTGATCGAGGCGGTGCGCTACAATGTGCTGCCGCTCGACGACGACGTCGGCAAACGGCTCAATTCCGATCTGGCCGGTCGGCCCGTGCTGATCAAGGGCAAGACCCAGCTGCTGTTCGGCAGCATGGGGCGGCTGTCGGAAAACTCGGTGCTCAACATCAAGAACAAGAGCCATTCGGTGACGGCCGAGCTCGACGTTCCAGAAAGCGGCGCCGAGGGCGTGATCATCGCCCAGGGCGGCAACATCGGCGGCTGGGCGGTCTACGCCAAGGCCGGCAAGCTGAAGTATTGCTACAACCTGGTGGGCGTGAAGTACGCCTATGTTGAAGCCGACGCGCCGCTGCCCGCCGGGCCCCACCAGGTCCGCATGGAGTTCGCCTATGACGGCGGGGGCCTGGCCAAGGGCGGAACGGTCAGCCTCTATGTCGACGGCGGCAAGGTCGGCGAGGGTCGGRTCGAGGCCACGGCCCCGATGGTCTTCTCGGCCGATGACGGCCTGGACATCGGCCGCGACACCGGCGCGCCGGTGGCCGAGGACTACCCGCCGCACGGCAACGCCTTCAACGGCAAGGTTCGAGGCGTGCAGATCGCCATCGACGACGAGGAGGCGGGAGGACACGTGGTGTCCCCCGACGAGGCCATCCGCGTCGCCCTGGCGCGCCAATAGGCGGAAAACCGGGCGGCGGCGGTCGTCGGCCGCCGCGGACGGCCCCACTGGCCTTCCCCCGCGTTCACGAACAGATGATGTGTGGTTAAGGCGCGGCGTAATGGCTCACGGGCGTTAATCTGTTCGACTCACGGCCAGCGCGACTCGCATACTGAGCTCGACGATTCGTAGGAATTTCGAATGCGAAGGCTGATGCTGGCGCTGCTGACTGGCGCCTATCTCTGTCTGGCCTTGGTCATCTCCCTCGCCCTGTGGCGGATGGGAGCGGCGCCGGCTGTCGGCCTGGCCGCCTTCATCGGCGCCATGGGCCTGTGCTTCGCCGTCCACGGCGTGATCGCCGGCGTCCTGCAAGGCGCGGCCCTGCGCGTCGACATCGAGACCATCCGCGAGGCCCACGGCATCCTGCTCGAGCAGGTCGAAAAGGTCGACGCCCGCATCACCGGCCTGCTGGAGACCGTCGCCGACGACGCCCAGCGCCGCTCCGCCGAACTGACCAGCGAGGTCCACCAGCTGGAGGACCTGGTCGTGCGCATGAGCGAACGGCTGGAGCACCAGCTGACCTACCAGGTCGAGGTCGCCCGCAGCGAGCCGCGCGGCCGCTCGCCCCAGTCCACCGCCCTGATCGAGACCGTCCAGGACGCCCTGGCCGAGAACCGCGTCGACCTCTACCTGCAGCCGGTCGTCAGCCTGCCCCAGCGCCGCACCGTCTTCTACGAAAGCTTCTCGCGCCTGCGCGACGAGACCGGCCGCGTGATGATGCCGGCCGAATACCTGGCCGTGGCCGAGCCTGAAGGCCTGACCGCCGCGATCGACAACCTGCTGCTGTTCCGCTGCGTGCAGATCGTCCGCCGCCTGGCCAAGCAGGACCGCAAGGTCGGGATCTTCTGCAACATCTCGCTGGCCAGCCTGGCCGACGAGGTGTTCTTCGCCCAGTTCCTGGAGTTCCTGCAGGTCAACAAGGACCTGCACGGCGCCCTGATCTTCGAACTGGGCCAGGCCGCCTTCAACGACCGCGGCCCGGTCGAGGCCCGCCACATGGCGCGTCTCGCCAGCCTCGGTTTCCGCTTCAGCCTCGACAAGGTCACCGACCTGGACCTGGACTTCCAGGACCTAGCCCGCGCCGACGTCAAGTTCCTGAAGATCGGCGCCCAGATGATGCTGGAACAGCTGGAAGAGCAGGACGGCAAGCTGGTCATCGCATCCTTGCCCGACCTGAACGCCGAGGACTTCGCCGGCCTGACCCGTCGCTACGGCATCGAGGTGATCGCCGAGAAGGTCGAGCACGAGCGCCAGGTCGTCGACGTGCTGGAGCTCGACATCGGCTACGGCCAGGGCCACCTGTTCGGCGAGCCCCGCGCCATCCGCGACTCGATCATCGCCGAAGCCGATCCGCCCCAGGACTTCATGCGCGGCGCCCTGCGCCGACGGGCCGGGCGGTAAGGCGCCTCCTCGGCCAACGTAGAGTGTGGTAGGCTGAGCCCATGTCGAAGCCCGAGCCTTCACTTTTCGACGAGATCGACGACGACGCCGAAGCGGCGGCGSACGCCCGCGCCGACGCCGATATCGCGGCAGGACGGGTCATCAGCCACGAGGCCATGAAGCGCTGGCTTCTCTCCTGGGGCACGCCCGATGAAAGCCCCGCCCCGAAGTGCGGCGAGTAATCTGGACGGACGAGGCCCGCGCCAACCTTCTGGCGATTCGGAGCTATATCGCTCAGTTCAGCCCGCTTGCGGCTCAACGATTTTCCCTGAAGCTGGTCGCCGCCGCCGAAGACTTGGCTGAAAATCCGGATCGAGGACGCAGCGTCGGAAACGGTCGCAGAGAACTCGCGCTCATTCGCCCCTATCTGATCCGCTACCGCGTCGAAGCCGATGACGTCTTTATCCTGCGCATCCGGCACGCCGCTCGTAGACCCGACTAGGGGGTCATTTGACCGGCGACGCTCGCCCACCCTAAGGTTGTTTCACATCCAAGGGGGAACATCGTCATGCAAGCCGGACCGCCGCCCGCCTCTCCGCCGCCCATGTCTTCACCCCATGCGGCTCCCGCGCCGAGCACCGTCAAGGGCGCCAGCGCCACGATGACGGTCGTCGCCGCCGACCTGCGGCTGGTGCTGACCAAGGCTCGCCGGGCGGAAAGCGCCATGGTCCGCCACCAGGTGTTCCTGCGCTACGACGTCGACCGCAAGGTTCCGGAGGGCGTCGACCAGCGGACCGTGCAATGCGGCTGGCGGCTGCGGGCCTATCTGCAGCGGACGATCTGCTTCTCGTCGATGACCGGCCTGCTCGGCTGCACCGACCCGGTGTCGGAAGAGCTGCCCACGGGCGAGACCGGCGCGGCCGACCAGGGTCAGGACCCGGCCGCCAGCACCTGCGATCTCAGCTTCGGTCCGGCGCGCGAGGCGCGCGACCGGGTGATCGCCGCCGTCAAGGCCGACGCCCAGGCGAAGTTCGACGAGGACTACGCCCTGAACGTCAAGCCGCAGCTGCTGGCCTCGGGCGTCAAGATCACCCGGCCGAAGTCCTGATCCACCGGATTGTCCAGGATGACAGGTCCAGGGAACACGGCGATATAGCCTCCATGCTGATCGAAGCCACCGACGCCCATTTCGCCGACCTGATCGCCGGGCGCGATCCCGACGGCCTGACCGTCGCCGAGGGCGGAGTCGAGGCGCCGGAGGTGCTGGCCATGCTGCGCGGCCTGTCGGCCGAGGTCGGCGAGACCTTCGAGCCCAACGCCTGGCTGATCGTCGAGGACGGCGAGGTGGTGGGCCTGACCTCGCTGGTCCGCACGCCCTATGTCGGCGACACGGTGATGATCGGTTATGGCGTGGCCGCCTCGCGTCGCCGACGCGGCATCGCCGGGCGGGCCGTGGCCGAGGTGCTGGCCTGGGCGCGGAGCGACCATCGGGTGTCCACCGTCACCGCCGAGACGGCGATCGACAACGGCCCGTCGCAGCGCGTGCTCGAGGCCAACGGCTTCGCGAAGTCGGGCGAGCGCGAGGATGAGGAAGACGGGCCGCTGTTCTGCTGGTCGGTGGGGGTTTAACGCCAGCGTCCAACACCCATCCGTCATCCTCGGACTTGTTCCGAGGACCCCTGGGTCAACCACGAAGAAAGTTGATCCGGGGAGCGGTGAGATCGCAACCCCACTCAAAGGGACTGCTCGGCGGACCTAGGGGTCCTCGGAACAAGTCCGAGGATGACGGGCGTGAGCGTGGATCAATGGGCCGAAGGAAAAAACTGGGGACGCACGCGGGCGCGCGTCCCCAAGGTCCTCCTCCGAGGCAGGAGTCTCAGCGGGCCGCCGCGACCTCGGACGCCGCCGGCGTCTTGGCCACCTGGGCCGGGTTGCACTGCGCCAGTTCTTCGTCCGACAGCTTCACGCCGCGATAGCCGAAGCTGGTGATCGTCCCCAGCTCGCGGGCCAGGCGCTTGCAGCTGCGCAGGGG
>NZ_JBFTZS010000083.1:0-15524 GCF_056406675.1 Caulobacter sp. P1_B12_2
GCGTATGACCGTTCTTTACATCGACGCCGACGCCTGCCCCGTGAAGGACGAGGTCTACAAGGTCGCCTCGCGCTACGGCCTGAAGACCTTCGTGGTCTCCAACAGCTGGATCCGCGTGCCCCTCACCCCGGCCATCGAGCAGATCGTCGTCGACGCCGGCCCGGACATCGCCGACGACTGGATCGCCGAGCGGGCCGGTCCCGGCGACGTGGWGATCACCAACGACATCCCGCTGGCTGATCGTGTGCTGAAGGCCGGCGGTCAGGCCCTGGGCACGACGGGCCGGCTGTTCACCATGGACACCATCGGTTCGGCCCTGGCCTCGCGGATGATCGGCGAGCACCTGCGCTCGATGGGCGAGATCACCAGCGGCCCCAAGGCTTTCGGTCCGGCCGACCGTTCCAAGTTCCTGCAGGCGCTGGACACCGCCGTGGTCAAGGCCAGGCGAGTGGTCGGATGATCGAGATCACGTCCTGGCTGCGCATCGAGGATGACGAGATCATCGAGAAGGCCACCCGCGCCTCGGGTCCGGGCGGTCAGCACGTCAACAAGACGAGCACGGCGATCGAGTTGCGCTTCGACGTGCGCAACTCCCCCACCCTGCCCGAGGATGTGAAGACACGGCTTGAGACCTTGGCCGGCAGTCGCCTGACTCAGGACGGCGTGATCATTCTGTTCGCTCAGGGCAGCCGATCTCAGGAAATGAACCGGCAGGAAGCCCGTGACCGGCTGGTCGACCTGATCCGGCGCGCAACCGAAAAGCCCAAGCCCCGGCGACCGACCAAACCCACCTATTCCAGCAAGCTCAAGCGGCTAGAGACCAAGGGCAAGCGCGCGGGCATCAAGAGCTTGCGGGGGCGTCCGAAGGGCGACGACTGAGACCAAGCTTCACAGCGCGTTGAGTGGCCACGCGATCAAACAACTTTTGCGTAAGTATATAGAACTGGACAATTTTTACGGATAGGCAGCACATACCGTCGAGCGCGAGCGGCGGGGCGGCCCATGAGCTTGGTGGTTCGGGAAATGGCGGAGTGCGAGGTTGATCTGGTGATCGACTATTTCCACGCGTCGACGCCGGAACATTTGGAACTGATCGGCGTGGATCCGGAGCGTCTGCCTGAGCGCGACGCCTGGCGCGCTCACTACGATCTGGTTTTCCAGCAGCCGCTGGAACGCCGCGAAACCCTGCTTCTGACCTGGCTGGATGATGAACGGCCGGTGGGGTTCTCTAGCGCTGACAAGATCGCTTTCGGCCAGCAGGCGCACATGCATCTGCATGTCACCACGCCCGGCGATCGCCGACGCGGCCTGGGGGTGGAGGCGGTGCGACGCAGCGTCGAGTTCTACTTCGAGCAACTTCGGTTGAAGCGGCTGTTCTGCGAACCCCACGCCTTCAACGCCGCGCCGAACCGCACGCTGCGATCAGCCGGGTTCAGATACCTGAAAACCCACGTGACGGTGCCTGGGCCGCTGAACTTCCGCCAGCCCGTCACCCGATGGGTGATCACCCGGCCGGCGAAGCTGGACTCCTAGCCGCGGTCCCAGGCCGGCTCGGCTCCTGGTCCATAGGACAGCACCTCGTGCTTCCACTCCGGCTCGGTGATCAGACCGCCGAGAATCTTCTGGAGATAGGTCGCGAGATTGGTCTGCTCTTCCTCGGTCAGTTCGGCGCAAACTTCCTGATGGATCGGGTGGATGTCCTCTCGGATCCGCCCCAGGATCTCCTGACCTTCCGTGGTCAGACGAACCACCACCTTGCGTCGGTCTGAAGCCTGAGTTCCGCGCTCGACGAGGCCGTCCCGGATCAGGCCGTCGATCGATCGGGTCAGGGTCGTGCGGTCGGCGGCCGACAACCGCGCCAGGCGCGTCATCGAGCATTCGCCGAACCGCGCCAGCGACGCCAGCGCCACCCATTTGGCGAAACTGAGCCCATGCTGTGCGATGCAGTCGGCCGCCAAGGCGCGCCGATGCTGTTCGGTCTGGTACATCAGATAGCTGACATAGGTCGGCAACGGCAAACCGCGGCCCTCCCCTGGCTTCTGCTCTGACATGGTTCCCCCCACGCCAAATGGCGCGCCTTCATCTCACACGCGGAAGCGACACACAATCACGGCTCCGCTTGCGTCGGCACGAATGCGCGCGTTTGCATGTATTTGGAACGCAACGCCGTTCCCCCTGGCGTGAACGGCAGCGAACGCCGTTCGATCGTGGGTAACGGCACGCTAACCATACGGTTCCAGACGAGACGGGCCCCGCGAACAAGTTCGCGGGGCCCGTGTGTTTCTCGCCCACGAGGGGATGGAAATCGGATCAGGCGGCGCGGTTGGCGATCGCTTCCGGGATCGTGGCGTTGCGGGCGCGGGCTCGGGTCAACCAGTCGTCGGGATAGGTCTCGCGCACCACGATCGATTTGAACTGCCCCACCGGGATACGGGTGTTCTCACCGGGGTTGAGGTCGCGCGACACCGAATGGCCGGCGAATTCTTCGATGATGGTGATCACCTGGCTGCTGCCGGCGGTGTTTTCGATCAAGACCATGTTCATGGGGGTCGTCCTGGAGATTGGGTTCAGGCGATGAAGGCGATCAGGCGGAGTGGCGTGCGATCTGGCCGGCCGGCCGGCCGGCCCAGGCCTTGAGCTCCGACGGCGAGGCCAGCTTGCGGAAGGCGCCGCGGGCGTGATCGTCACAGTAAGAGCCGCGGGCGGTCTTTTCACGGCCGCAGAAGCCGAAGTCGTGGGACTCGGGATTGCCGATCGGCCAGCGGCAGGAGTGGATCTCCAGGCCGAGGATGCTCGCGGTCGGCGCCATCTCGGCGATCTCGATCAGGCGAAGAGCGGGACGGACAGGAGCGGTGTCGCGGACGACACGAGCCCGGGGTTGAGCTCGGATGGCGGTGCGCCCCCCGGGGGGCGGGCGGGGGGGGCCACCTGACTGGCGCTCATCCCCTCAAGCCACAGCTTGCGAAGTGTGGCGGTGCGCTCTTCGTTCCAGTCCATAATTTTTTCCTGCCCAGTCGTCGGAGCAGCCCCTCCGACGCCTTTCTGGGTACGTTTATGGTTAATTCTGGTCAATTTTTTATGTGCATACCCACGGTTTGTAATCGGGCATTTTGCTTTTACATTCTGTGAGATAACGCGCGTTGTCGCAGGGCGTTCGCCGAAAGGTGGCGAGACCTTGACCGGATAACGACGTTATATATTGGATGCGAGGCCCACAGTTGGGTCAGAAAATGAATGCGGCGCCGCGCCGCACAGCTTGCGGCATAATGTCAGTCGGGGATCAGTAAATGCGTCAGCACCACCTCGCCGCGGCGGCGGCCGTCTGCGTTCTCTTGACCGGTTGCTCGAAGCCCGGCGCGGGGAACTCGGACAGCGGATCGGCGAGTTCGACGGCTTCGGCGCCCGCAGCGGCGCCGACCGATGCCGAGAAGCAGGCGCTGCTCGCTGCTCTCCCCGCGCCGTACAACACCGGCGACCTGATGAACGGCCAGAGCAAGTTCGCGCTCTGCCGGTCCTGCCACACCATCACCGAGGGCGGGCCCAACATGACCGGTCCCAACCTCTATGGCGTGTTTGGCCGTAAGGCGGGCGGCAAGGCCGACTACAAGTACTCGCCCGTCGTGGCAGCGGCCGGCTTCGACTGGGACGCCGAGCACCTGGACAAGTGGCTGGACAACCCGCGCGGCTTCATGCCGGGCACCAAGATGACCTTCGCGGGCCTGCACGACCCCAAGGACCGCATCGACCTGATCGCCTATCTGAAGGTCGAGACCGGCTACAAACCTCCCAAAGGCTGATGGGGCCAAACCATGGAAGACGCGCACGCGCTGCTGACCAAGGTCTACGAAGCCTATAACCGCCGGGATTTCGACGCCTTTTCCGCCATGCTGGCGCCCGACGTCGATTGGCCGGACCAGATCGAGGGCGGCCGGCTGATCGGCCGCGACGCCGTGCGCGCCTACTGGGCTCGCAACGACCGGACAATCAAGGTCGACAGCGCGCCGGTGTCGTTCGCTGACTTGCCCGACGGGCGGATCGCCGTTGAAGTCAACCAGATCGTCCGCAACCTCGCCGGCCAGGTCTGGTCCGACAGCTGCGTGCGGCAGATCTTCACCCTTCGTGACGGCAAGGTCTCTCGGATGGACGTCGAATTTCGCGACAAGGGGCGCTGAACATGAGTGCGGCGAACGGCCTGATCGTCCGCTACTACGACGCAATCGAACGTCGCGATCTTGAGGCGGTCCTGGCGATGACCCATGCGCGGGTGCGTTTCCACGACTACCTCGACGGCGGCGAAGTCGACGGCCTGGCCGCCGCTCGCGACTTCTACCGGCGCATGTTCGAGCTCGCGCCCGACCTCGACCTGATCACGACCGAGACCTTGCCGGAGGGAAGGATGCGGGTCGAGTTTCAGTCCTCGGTCCACTCATCCTCCGGTCAGCTGTGGTCGGACACACGCCAGGCAGCGATCTACACCCTGGTCGATGGGCTGATCCAAGGCGTTGAGCTGCTCGGCCCAATGCCTTGAAAAGACCTCCGCTTTCGTCAGATCAGCAGGTCGGCGCAGGCGTCCAGGATGGCGTCGGCGTCCAGGCGGTAATTGGCGTAGAGGTCCGGCAGATCGCCTGACTGGCCGAAGGTCTCCAGCCCCAGCGCCCGCAGCCGCATGCCGCGCACCGAACCCAGCCATGACAAAGTCGAGGGCGCGCCGTCGATCACCGTCACCAGACCCGCATCGCTCGCCAGCGGGGCCAACAGGGTTTCGATGGTCGAGACGCGCGGCGCGCCGTCGGTCCAGCGTGAGCGCCCGGCGGCGGTCCAGTCGCGATGCAGGACATCGGCCGAGGTGACGGCCAGCAGCCCAGCGCCCGGTTCGTCCTCCAGCACCGCCTCGAACGCCGACAGAGCCTCCGGAACCAGGGCGCCGGCATAGATGATCGCCAGACGCGCTCCAGGAGCCGGTGGACGCAGCCAGTAGGCGCCGTCGACCACGCCCTGACGCCAGGCGTCGTCGCCGCGTTCGGGCTGGGTGATCACGCGGGTGGAGAGCCGCAGGTAGGTTGAAGCGCCCTGCTCGGCCTGGATCTGGTCGAAGGCGTGGGCCATGAGCACCGCCGTCTCGTCGGCGAAGGCCGGTTCGTAGCTGTCCAGGCCCGGCTGGCCCATGCCGATCAGCGGCGAGCCGATCGATTGGTGCGCGCCGCCTTCCGGAGCCAGCGTCAAGCCGGACGGCGTGGCGACCAGCAGGAAGCGAGCGTCCTGGTAGCAGGCGTAGTTCAGCGCATCGAGGCCGCGGGCGATGAACGGGTCATAGAGCGTGCCGACCGGGAACAGCCGCTCGCCGAACAGCGGCGCGGTCAGGCCCAGGGCCGCCAGAGCGATGAACAGGTTGTTCTCGGCGATGCCCAACTCGACGTGCTGACCGGTCTCGGCCTTGGACCAGACCTGAGCCGACGGGATGCGCCGGCGCTTGAAGACGTCCTCGTGCGCCCGACGCTGAAACACGCCCCGCCGGTTCACGAAGCCGCCGAGGTTGGTCGACACGGTCACGTCGGGCGAAGTGGTCACCACCCGGCCGGCGAACTCGTCATCGCGGCGGGCGATCTCGAACATCACCTTGCCGAACGCGGCCTGGGTCGACTGCTCGCCGCCGCCCAGCACGGGAACGAGTAACTCGTCGGCCGTCGGGATGGCGATGGGCGGCGCGACGTGATTGCGCTCCACCTGGGCGGCGAACGGGGCGCGGGCGACCAGACCCTTGAGCGCGGTGTGTTCGGCGGCCGAAAGGCCCGACAGCGCGTCCCATTCCTCGCCCTCGACCACGCCCAGCCGACCGCGAAGCTCGGCGATCTGGGTCTCGGTCATCAGGCCTGCGTGATTGTCCTTGTGGCCTTGGAACGGCAGGCGCAGACCCTTGACGGTGTAGGCGATGAAGAACCGGGGCGCGTCGTCCTGGCTGGCCCGGTCGAAGGCCTCCAGGATTGTCTCCATGCAGTGGCCGCCCAGCTCGGTCATGAGCTCGCCGAGGTCGACGTCCTTGTAGGCCGCGATCAACTCAAGAGCGGCGGCGTCGCCGGCCAGGTCTGCAGTCAGCCGCTCGCGCCACGCCGCTCCGCCCTGATAGCTGAGAGCCGCGTAGAGATCATTGGGCGCCGTCTCGATCCAGGCCTGCAACGCCTGGCCGCCCGGCTTGGCGAAGGCCTCGCGTTGGCGCTTGGACCATTTCAGCGTCTCGACGGTCCAGCCGGCGGCCTCGAAGATGTCGCCGTACCGGGTGAACATCCGGTCCTTGGTGGTCGCGTCCAGGCTCTGGCGGTTGTAGTCGACGATCCACCAGGTGTTGCGGATGTCGTGCTTGCAGGCCTCGATCAGGGCCTCGTAGATGTTGCCCTCGTCCAGCTCGGCGTCGCCCAGCAGCGAGATCATCCGCCCCATCCGCTCGGGCTTCACCGACCCGCGCGCCGCCAGATAATCCTGGGTCAACGAGGCGAAGGCGGTCATGGCCACGCCCAGCCCGACCGATCCCGTCGAGAAGTCGACGTCATCGGTGTCCTTAGTCCGCGAGGGATAGGACTGGGCGCCGCCCAGGGCGCGGAACGCCTTAAGCTTCTCCAGGCTCTGACGGCCGAACAGGTGCTGGATGGCGTGGAACACCGGGCTGGCGTGCGGCTTGACCGCCACGCGATCCTGCGGCCGCAGCGCCTTCATGTAGAGCGCGGTCATCAAGGTGGTCATCGAGGCGCACGAGGCCTGATGTCCGCCGACCTTCAGCCCATCGCGGCTTTCACGCAGGTGGTTGGCGTTGTGGATCGTCCACGAGGCCAGCCAGAGAATGCGTTCCTCGATGCGGCGCAGGAGCGCAAGCTCCTGCCGCTTCGCCGCCAATACGGCTTCGGCCATGCTTCCTCACCCGGGTTAGACGGGTGAGGCTTGCCCCTCACCACTCTTCTCGCGGGCTTCATACTCTTCGATCTGCCGCGACGTCCACTCCGGAGACTTCGTGAAGCGGGCCAGCAGATTGTAGAACACGGGCACGATGAACAGCGTGAGCAGGGTCGAGAAGATCGCGCCGGTGAAAATCACCGCCCCGATCGTCTTGCGGCTGCCCGCGCCGGCCCCGGTCCACAGCATCAGCGGCAAGGCGCCCATGGCGGTGGCGATAGAGGTCATGATGATCGGCCGTAGGCGCAGGGCGGCGGCCTCGATCACGGCCTCTTTCACCTTCAGACCCTCGTCGCGCAGTTGGTTGGCGAATTCGACAATCAGGATTCCGTTCTTGGCGGCGATACCGACCAGGATGATCAAGCCGATCTGGCTGTAGGTGTTGATGGTCGAACCGGTCATCAGCAGACCAAACAGTCCGCCCAGCACGGCCAGGGGCACGGTCAGCATGATGACGGCCGGGTGGATCCAGCTCTCGAACTGAGCGGCCAGCACCAGGAAGACCAGGAGCAAGGCCAGCCCAAAGGCGATGCCGACGGCGCCGGAGGCTTCCAGGAAGTCCTTGGCCTGCCCGCCCCACTTGACGCTGACGCCGGGGCTGGGATTTGCCGCGGCTTGGTCTTGGAAGAACTTCACCGCGTCGCCGACCGTATAGCCGGGCGACAGCTGGGCGGTCAGGGTCACCGAGCGCAGGCGATCGACCCGCGGACGGTCTGGGGCGTCGCCGCGCAGTTGGGTGGTCACCACGGTGGACAACGGCACCAGGGCGCCGGACTGGGTGCGCACCTGCAGGCGGTCCAGGTCGGCGAGGCTGCGACGCTGCTCGATGCTGGACTGCAGGATGACGTCGTATTCCTGGCCGTTCTTGATGTAGGTCGTGGCCCGGCGCGAGCCGAACATCGTCTCCAGGGCCCGGCCGATCGACTGGGCCGAGATACCCAGGCTGGCGGCCTTGTCGCGATCGATCTGCACCGACAGGCGCGGCGAGGTCGGCTCATAGTCGATGCGCGGCCGCGACAGGCCCGGATTGTCCTGGGCTTCTGCCAGGATGGGCTTCAGCCAGTTGGCCAGTTCGACATAGTCGTTGCCGGTGGCGATCAGGTCGACGTTGGTGCCGCCGCCCCCGCCGCCGCCACGCTGGAAGGCGCCGCGCACACTGGCCACGGCGCGCACGCCGGTGATCCTGCTCAATGTCTTGTTCAGTTCGGCCGCGACCTCGTCGGCGGTCTTGTCGCGCTCGCCCCAGCCCTTGAGCACCAGCACGCCGTTGCCGGTGTTGAACTGGTTCTGGCCAAAGCGCGGCACCGAGATGATGGTCCGGGCGGCTACGCCTTCGGCGCGGTACTTTTCCAGCTGCTTCTCAACCGCGTTGGCGGCCTTGACGGTGTAGTCGAAGCCGGCCCCCTCGGGACCGTTGATGGCGATGTCGACGCGGCCGCGGTCCTCGGCCGGGACCAGCTCCTGCGGCAGGGCGACAAACAGGCCGCCGGCCACCAGGGCCAGGAACAGCACCACGACGCCCGTGCCGACGCTGGCCGACCGCGCGGCCAGAAGACGTTCCAGCGAATGGCGATAGCTGTCCTTCAGCTTGTCCATCGCGTAATCGACCTTGCGGTTGAACCAGTTTCCGCCGGCGGCGGGCCTCAGCAGCTTGGACGCCAGCATCGGCGACAGGCTCAGCGCCAGCAGGGCCGAAAAAGCCACAGCGGCGGCGATGGCCACGGCCAGCTCGACGAACAACCGGCCGATGTAGCCTGGCAGGAACATCAGCGGCGCGAACACCGAGATCAGAACGATCGTGGTGGCCACGACGGCGAAGAACACCTGTCGCGTGCCGCGCAAGGCCGCGATATTGGCCGGCTCGCCCTCGTCCACGCGGCGCTGGATGTTCTCGACCACCACGATGGCGTCATCGACCACGAGGCCGACGGCCAGCACCAGGGCCAGCAGGGTCAGCAGGTTCAGCGAAAAGCCCAGCGGAGCCAGTATGACGAAGGTCGAAAGGATGCAGATCGGCGCGATGATCGACGGGATCAACGCTGAACGCCAACTGCCCAGGAACACCAGGTTCACCAAGGCCACCAGGCCGATCGAGATGCCCATGGTGACCCACACCTCGTGGATCGCCTCGGCGGTGAAGATCGAGTTGTCGACCGCCTTGATCAACTGGGTGCCAGGCGGCAGCGTCTTGTTGATCTCGGCCAGCTCGCGGTCGACCACCTTGGAGATCGCCACGTCATTGGSCTGCGACTGGCGCGTGAGAAAGATGCCGACCTGGTTGACGCCGTTGCCGCGGAATATCTTGCGGCGCTCGTTGGAGCCTTCCTCGACCCGCGCCACGTCGCCCAGCCGGATTACGAAGCCGCTGGCGTTGGCCGGGCGCAAAGGCAGCTTCAGGAAGTCCTCGGGCTTGGAATAGCTGCGGGCCACGCGGATGGTGAAGTCCTTGGAGTCGCCTTCCAGGGCCCCCGCCGGCAACTCGACGTTCTGGCTGTTCAGCGCGCTCTCGACGTCATCGACCGTGACGCCGCGCGCGGCCATGGCGTCGGGGTCGAGCCAGACGCGCATGGCGTAGAGCTGGCCGTTGAGGCCGGCCTGGGCCACGCCCGGCACGGTCGACAGCCGCTCGACCAGGTAGCGGTCGGCATAGTCGGCCAGCTCCAGTGGCGACAGGCTGGTCGAGGTCAGATTGAGGATGACGATCGGCGAGCTGTCGGCCTGGGCCTTGGCGATCTGCGGCGGATCGGCCTGATCGGGCAGGTTCGAGGTCACCCGGCTGACGGCGTCACGCACGTCATTGGCCGCCGCGTCGAGATCGCGATCGAGGGTGAAAGTGATGGTGATCTGCGAACGACCATCTCGCGAGGAGCTGTTGACGCGGTCGATACCCTGGATGCCGGCCACCTGGCGCTCGATCACCTGGGTGATGCGCTCTTCGATGACCTCGGCCGAGGCGCCGGTATAGCTGGTCGAGATCGACACCACGGGCGGGTCGACATTGGGCAGCTCGCGGATCGGCAGGCTGCTGAACGCGGCCAGGCCGATGACGCAGAGGATGATCGCGAAGACGGCCGCGAAAATGGGGCGGCGGACGGAAAGGTCGGAAAGCATCAGCGAGCCTTCTTGCCGGCCTGGCCGCCTTGGGTCTTGTCGCCCTTGCCGGCGCCGGGCTTGCCGCCGCCGATCGGCGCGCCGTCCTGCACGCGGTTGAGACCATCGCCGACGATCTTGTCACCAGCCTTCAGGCCCGAGACGATCTCGACAAACCCGTCCGACGACAGGCCGGTCTGAACCGTGGTGCGACGGGCAACCTGACCCTTGGGTCCCTTGGCGATCAGGAACACCGAGGCTTGGGTTCCTTCGAACTGGATCGCGGCTTCGGGCACGGCGACGGCCTGGCGCTGACCCTGGTCGATGCTGACCTTGATCAGCATGCCGGGCTTGAGGCGGCCGTCGGCGTTGGGGAACTCGGCCCGGGCCTTGAGGGCGCGGGTGGTGGGATCGATGCGGGTGTCGATCTGCGCGATGCGGCCGGTGAAGGTCTGACCCGGCAGAGCGTCGGGCGCGGCGGTGATCATCAGGCCGTTACGGAGGATCGGCAGGTAGCGGTCGGGCACCGAGAAATCGACGCGGATCAACGAGACGTCGTCCAGGCTGACGATCGGGGTTCCGGGACTGATCAGCGCGCCCGGGGCGATGTCGGAAATGCCCACCACGCCGGCGAACGGCGCGCGGATCACCCGGTCCAGCTTCTGGGCGCTGGCCGAGTTGACGGCGGCGCGGGCGGTATCACGGGCGGCCAGATATTGTTCGGCGGTGGCGCGAGGGGCGATGCCCTTGTCGGCCAGGGTCTTCCAGCGCGTGTATTCCCGGTCGGCTTGGGCGTACTGGGCCTGGGCCTCGGCGATTCCGGCGTTTTCCTGGTCGGCCTTCAGCTCGACCAGGATCTGCCCCTTTGAGACGGACTGGCCGTCGCCGAAGTGGACGCTGGTGATCAGCTCGGCGGTGTTGGAGGTGATGGTCACCGACTGGCGGCCCTTGGCCACGCCCAGCACTTCCACCCGATCGGTGAAGGTGCGCGGCTGGACGGTGATCTGCGACACGGCCGTGGCGCGGCCACCCGCGCCCCCGCCTGGTCCGCCCTGGCCCGGCGCCTTGCCGCCAAAGGCCAGCTTCAGTCCACCGACCAACAGCATCAGCAGGACAGCGACGACCGCCGCGACGAGGAAGAAATGTCTGCGGATCACGAAAAGCTCCGGGCGCCGAGGAGAGTCGGCTTAGCTAGCAGTAGGCGGCTCATTAGCCGTCAGCCCTAGCCTGCGTCCAGTGACACACGGATGACCGAATATTACAGTCCTGAAATATCAGAAACGCCGCCAGACCGCCAGGACGGGACCTTGATCGACGGGGGTCTCCCGACCCGACACCGTCCGCCGCCATCCGGCCTGCAGACTCCACGCGCCCAGGTCGTGCGTGACTGAGATCTCGCGCTTGCGCCAGCGTGATTGAACCGGCTTGGATTCCGCCTGACCGGTGTAGGCCTGGACCATCAGGAGCCAACGGGGCGTGGGCCTCAGGCCCGCCGTCACGTCGATCCGCGTCTCGTCCGCCAGGCCGCTGCGCTTGAGCCGCGCGACCTGCAACTCGGTGAATCCTTGCGCCTTGCGCCACTGCCTCGAAGTGCCCGCTAGAAGACGCGCCTCCAGGTCGGTGTCGCCCTGCCCCGGCGCCGCGTAGCCCGCGTTGCGCCCCACCCCGTCCTTGGTGGCGCCTAGATAGAGGCTGACTGCTGATCGATCCGTATGCAGCAACGCATAGCGAAGGCCCAGTTCGATCGGGCCTCGCCCGTCGTAGTCGATGAAATTGTCGTGGCCGCGGGTCACCGCCGCCTTGGTCTGCAAGGTCAGACGGTCGCTAAGGCCGTATTCTACGTACACGGACAATGTTTCGTCGCGCCGGGGATCGATCGCAACCTCGGCGCCATTGGGGTCGAAACCTGTATCGGCCTTCTGCCCTTCGTACTTCAGTATGGCCAGCCCCTCGCCGTCCTTCATCGGCCAGGCGCCGGCCAGCGCCGGTTCTGTCCCGCTGAGCAGCGCGCAAAAGAAAGCCGCCGCGCTCCAGAGCGCGGCGGCGTTTCGTTTTCGCGGTTTAGGCGTCAATCCGCGTAACCGGGGGACTCCCGGTCGAGTTTCCGCAGGCAACCGGGCCAAGCCAGGCCGGCGATCATGCCCATGCCCATGCCGGTCTGATTGCGAACCTCAGCCTGGGCGTTTTCCGGCGCTTCGAGGACGTTCTCACGACCAGCGCTGAGCGCCATCACCTGCTGGGCGCAGGCGCGCTCCAGGAAGAACATGCCCAGCCAGCACTCGGCCGCCGTCGTCCCCACCGACAGCGTGCCGTGGTTGCGCAGCATCATCAGCTTCTTCTCGCCAAGGTCGGCCACCAGGCGTTCCCGTTCGTCAAGGTTGAGCGCAATACCTTCATAGTCGTGATAGGCGAGCTGAGGCAAGACAATTAGCGATTGCTGCGACAGCGGCAGCAGGCCGTCCTTGTTGGCCGACACGCCCACGCCCTGATCGGTGTGCAGGTGCATGACGAAATGGGCGTCCTCGCGGGCAGCGTGGATCGCCGAGTGAATCGTGAAGCCCGCCGGATTGATGAAGTACGGCGTCTTGTCGATGACGTTGCCGTCCAGATCGACCTTGACCAGCATGGAGGCGGTCATTTCGCCGAAGAACATGCCGTACGGGTTGATCAGGAAATGGTGTTCGGGTCCGGGAATGCGGGCCGAGACGTGGGTGAAGATCATGTCGTCCCAGCCGTGGACGGCGACCAGGCGATAGAGCGCGGCCAAGTCGACGCGGGCCTTCCACTCGGCTTCGCTGACCTGGTCCTTGAGCGATGTCGTGATCTGCGCAGCACCGTCGGCCATGGCGGATCCTCCCTAGGTTATCGTTGTTAGCTTGAGGGTCGCGCCGCTGGGCGCCGACGTCAAGCGGCGCCCAGCGGATCAGGACCCAGAACGCCGCCGTCGATGCTCCAGACAGCGTTTCGGCGCGATAGCCCGCGGTCTCGGCGCGCCGCGACAGATCAAACAACTTACAATATACAGTAAAAATACTTACCGGATGGCAGGTATAAGTATCGTATTGAGAGTCGATATTGACCAAATACAACTTCGTTAGGATACTAATTATTCATTATTTCGATTAAGGAATCCGCTTTATGCGCAACGCCATAACATTGTCGCTTGCACTATCCTTGCTGTCGGGAGCCTCGGCGGCGCGAGCAATGGAGTCTACGGCCTTCTACGGGTCGATCGGCTACGCCCGACTTGACGACTCCACCTTCGAGCTCGGCGCCGTCACCGGGCGGCTGGGCGCGCAATTCACGCCCAATCTGGGCGTCGAGGGCGAAACCTCGCTCGGGGTCACGGACGACGGGGCCCAGGTCAGCGCGGGCGGCGACATTCGGACCAAGCTGAGTTACGACGCCGCGCTCTATGGCGTGGGCTGGCTGCCGCTCGGCGACCGCGTCTCGCTGCTGGCGCGGATCGGCTATGGCGCGACCCGCACCAAGGCGAAGGGAACCTCCGCGAACACTCACCATGAACGCCAGGGCGTGAACTACGGCGTGGGCGCTCAGTTCCACCTGGACGCCCATAACGGCCTGCGCGCCGACTGGACCCGCCGCGCCTTCGACGGCCCCGACGCCGACGTCTATGCGGTGAGCTACGTCCGCCGATTCTAGCCGCCCGCCCGGGACGAGCGCGAGCCGTTCCGGGGAAACGCGCGTGCGTCGCCCCCGTCGCTCGTGCTACCGCCTCCGTCCTCTCGGCAGCGGAAGGCCATCCTCGTGATCCCCTGGCAGCACCTCGACACCGCCCAGGTCCCCGGCGACGGCGAACCCCTGCGGCTGATGCGGCGCGGAACCGAGTTCTCGATCATGACCGGCGGCACCGAGTTGATGAACAGCCGGCTCAGCGGCTCGGAGGAGGCGATGGCCGCCCTGGCCTTCGAGCGCATCGGCCAGCGTTCCAAGGCGCGAGTGCTGATCGGAGGTCTCGGCATGGGCTTCACCCTGCGGGCCGCGCTCGCCGCCTTCGACGTGGACGCCGAGATCGTCGTCGCCGAACTTGCGCCCGGCGTCGTCGCCTGGGCGCGCGGCCTGTTGGGAGAGTTGCACGGCGCCAGCCTGGATGACCCGCGCGTGCGGATCCACGAAGGCGACGTCGGCGAACCGATCCGGGACGGCGAAGCGACCTTCGACGCGATCCTGCTTGATGTCGACAATGGCCCCGGCGGCCTCAGTCGCAAGGAGAATGACGGCCTCTACAGCCCAGCGGGCCTGACCGCCGCCAAGCGCGCCCTGCGTTCCGGCGGCGTGTTGGAGGTCTGGTCCTCGACCCGCGACAGCGCCTTCACGCGCCGCCTGAAACAGGCCGGCTTCTTGGTCGAGGAGATCGGCGTCCGGGCTCACAAGGGTCGGGGCGCGAGGCACGTGATCTGGATGGCGACAAAGGCCGATTAGGCCGTCGGCTCAACGCGCGAAGTTTACGCTGTAGGTGGACTGCAACAGCCCATTGTCGCGCATGAAGGCCGCCAGGCTCTCATAGGTCGCGGTGCGCAGCGGCCCCGACTGGTCGTCCGTCTTCAGCCGCGCGTCGGCCAGCGGCGCGAACAACCGCATGGCGGCGCCCGCCTGCACGGTCGTCGGCGTGTAGTGCGCCTTCAGGTCGGCGCGGATCTGTTCGCGGTCAGTGGTCTGCCACACCGCCGAGGCGATGACGTCGAGCATGAAGCCGTTGCAGTTCTGATATTTGGACGACAGCGGGTTGGCGATCAGGGAATAGGACGGGTTGTGCAAGGCCGCGTAGGCCGGGGAATCGATGACGCCCAGGATGCGGCGCTGCATCTCCGGCGAGGGTATGATGACGGCGACGTCGTCCACCGACGAGCCGCTGGTGAAGTTGAAGGGAAAATCCTGCACCAGACGCGACGTGGTCTTAGGCCAGGCCTTTCCGTCGCCGGCGTACAGATTGTAGACGGCGTATCCCGGCTCGACCGCCCCTTCGGCGGTCCGGACGTCGCGATAGACCCAGAAGGCGCCGTGCGTATAGGCGATCCCCTTCGGCAAGGTCTCTCGCGCCCGCCCCGCTCTGAAAACCACGGCCACCCGCGCGCCCCGCCCGGCCAGGTCGTTCTCGATCTGCTTGGAAAAGCGAGCGACCTCTTCAGCGGTGAAATGGCTAGCCGCCGCCGAGGTGGAGACGCTGTCCTGAGCCTGCGCCGGCGTGACCAGGATCGGACCCGCCATCGTCGCGACGATCAGGGCGGCGGCGACAAACCCCGCCTGGCGTCGATGGGCGGCCACGGCGACCTAGGGCTTCTTCACGGGTTGCGCGTCGTAGGGCACCTTCGGCGCGGGCTGGGCCACGATCACTTTCCTGGTGACAGGCAAGGGCGTGGAGGCGAAGGCGGCGGAGTCGCGCGCGGCCACGCTGGAGTCGCCGCCCGCCTCGGTCAGGCTGGCCCCGGCGACCACCGATCCCCCGGCGGCGACCGACACCGGAACCACAC
>NZ_JBFTZS010000084.1:0-12688 GCF_056406675.1 Caulobacter sp. P1_B12_2
CCGTGATACCGCATGGCCAGCGGCCCGGGCTGGTTGTCCGGCAGCGGCGAGAAGCGCCCGAAGTGCGCCAGCCATTCGGCGTCGGTCAACCCCTCCAGCCCCACGCTCGCGGCCGCCCGGTCGTTGCGGAACCGCAGGATGGTCTCCGGGAAGTCGGCGGGCGCCACCGGGTCGGCGAACTCCGGACCAAGGCGCATGAAGACGGGATCGGGGCGGTAGGCGGCGGAGATCGGCATGCCCCCGACATGAGCCGCCCGGCTCGCCGGCGCAAGCACGCCGACGGGCTTTAGAAGCCAACGGAAGATTGGGGATGTTGGACGAGCGCTGTCGCATCCGCGCAACAGGCGTGCTCGAACCGTTAAACCATAAGGTTTTTCCTTGCCGAGCACCCAGCGGGACCGTAACCCTTGCGTGTCAATTCGAACAATCGTTCGGGCAAGACCAAATCAAAAGGCGGGGGCGTTGCAAGCGCTCACGTCATAAAACGAACCGAGGTAGGAAATGCGCTTTACTCAGGTGCTTTGCGGCACGGCGTCCGCCGTCGTGCTCGCCGGTCTGATCCCGCTGGCGGCTCAGGCCCAGGATACCGAAACCCAAACCGTCGACAGCATCGTCGTCACCGCCCAGAAGCGCGAGCAGAACCTGCAGGACGTGCCGGTGGTGGTCACCGCGGTCGGCGCCAAGCTGCTGCAGGACACGGGCGTCAAGGACATCAAGGATCTGACGATCCTGACCCCCGGCCTGACCGTGACCTCGACCACGTCGGAAGCCTCGACCACCGCCCGCATCCGCGGCGTCGGCACGGTCGGCGACAACCCCGGCCTGGAAAGCTCGGTCGGGATCGTGATCGACGGCGTCTATCGCCCCCGCAACGGCGTGTCGTTCGGCGACCTGGGTCAGATGGAGCGCATCGAAGTCCTGAAGGGTCCGCAAGGCACCCTGTTCGGCAAGAGCACCTCGGCCGGCGTCATCAACATCGTCACCAAGGAACCGGAATTCGGCTTCGGCGGCGAAGGCGAGGCGACGATCGGCAACTTCAACGCCCACGCCCTGGCCGCTTCGGTGACCGGTCCGCTGTTCGGCACCGAGACCCTGGCCGGCCGCCTGTACGTCGCCGCCCGCGAGCGCGACGGCTATAACGACGTGGTCACCGGCAAGGGCCCCAGCACCCGCGACCAGGACGCCGACCAAGGCTTCTACACCGTGCGCGGCCAACTGCTGTTCGTCCCGGACGACAAGGCCACCTTCAAGCTGATCGGCGACTACACCAAGCGCGACGAGAACTGCTGCGGCGCCGTGCAGATCCGCACCGGCCCGACCGCCGGCATCCTCGCCGTGGTCAACGGCGGCCCGGTCCTGGCCACCACCGCCGATCCCTATGCCCGCGTCGCCTATTCGAACCGCGGCGCGCCGTCGTCGGTCGAGGACAAGGGCGTCTCGCTGCAAGGCGTGATCGACACCGACTTCGGCGAGATCACCTCGATCTCGGCCATCCGCAACTGGCGCACCGACAACGGCCAGGATTCGGACTTCACCACCGCCGACCTGGCCTACCGCGTGAAGGACGGCACCAACTACGCCGAGTTCACCACCTTCAGCCAGGAACTGCGCCTGGCGGGCCAGACCGAGAAGCTGGACTGGCTGGTCGGCGCCTTCCTGGCCGACGAGCGGCTCGATAACCGCGCCAACTTCCTCTACGGCAACGACTACGAGCAGTATCTGGGCCGTCTGCTGTCGCGCTCGGGGGCCAACCCGGCCGGCGTCGCCAACTTCATCGCCCTGCTGCTGAACCGCGCGCCCAACACCAGCTTCGTCGGCGGCCAAGGCCTGCGCGACCAGTACAAGCAGCGCGCCACCACCGTCGCCGGCTTCACCAACAACACCTGGCACGTGACCAGCGCGTTCGATATCACCGCCGGCCTGCGCTACTCGATCGACGAAAAGACGGTCGACACCTACCAGACCACCAGCGACGGCGGCGTCGCCTGCGGCACCGCTCTTTCGCCCGCCGGCCAGGCCCGGATCGCCGGCATCGTCGGCGGCGCCAACGCCGCGACCGTGATCGGCAACCTCTGCCTGCCCTGGGCCAACCCGCTGTTCAACGGCCGAGGCTACAAGCAGAACCGCACCGACAAGGAATGGAGCGGCACGCTGAAGGCCTCGTACCGCTTCTCGCCCGAGGTGTTCAGCTACGCCTCGTACGCGCGCGGCTACAAGGGCGGCGGCTTCAACCTGGATCGCGCTCAATCGTCCAACGGCCTGCCGTCCGGCGGTCAGGGCGTCGTGCCGGTCGCCGACACGTCGTTCCCCGCCGAGTTCGTTGACAGCTACGAGCTGGGCCTGAAGAACACCCTGTTCAACCGCACGGTGCTGTTCAACATCACGGGCTTCTATCAGGAGTTCAGCGACTTCCAGCTGAACACCTTCCTGGGCACCTCGTTCGCGGTGCGCTCGATCAAGGAAGTCACCTCCAAGGGCGCCGACCTCGACTTCCTGTGGTTCACCCCCGTGCACGGCCTGTCGGTCCAGAGCGGCCTGAGCTACGCCAAGACCAAGTACGGCAAGCAACCGGTGACCAACGATCCGGCCAACGCCCTGGCCCTGCTGCCGGGTTCGCGCATGTCGCTGGCGCCTGAGTGGTCCGCTTCGGGCTCGCTGACCTACGAGACCCCGGTCAGCGACACCCTGAAGGCCCGCTTCAACGTCGGCGCCAAGTACTCGTCCGACTACAACACCGGTTCGGACCTGTTCCCGCCGAAGACGCAGAAGGCCTACACCCTGGTCAACGCCCGCGTCGCCCTGGGAACCCAGGACGACAAGTGGACGGTCGAACTGTGGGCTCAGAACCTGTTCGACGAAGAATACACGCAGGTCGGCTTCAACGGCTTCCTGCAAGGCTCGTCGGGCCTGAGCGCCACCAATGCGACCTATGTGCCGGCCAATGACACGATCACCTATGACGCGTTCCTGGGCGCGCCGCGCACCTACGGCATGACCCTGCGGGCCAAGTTCTAGGCTCGAAACCCAACGGACGACGGCCTCACCGCCGTCGTCCGCCAGACTTGAAGGGCGATCCGGGCGACCGGGTCGCCCTTTTCCTTTGGGTCAAGCTTTCAACGAATCTCGAAGCGCCTCACCCTGCCTCAAACCCCTGGGGCGGGGCTCGACTGCGGAGGCGCATCGCATGAAGACCGTCCGACTGCTCGGCGTCTGGGTCTGCCTGTTGCTGGGCCTGGCGATCGCCAACCTGGCCCTGCGCACGCCCGCCCCCTTGCCGGCCAACGCCCCCGCCGACCAGTTCTCGGCCACGCGCGCCATGGCCGACGTCCGCGCCATCGGCCAGAAACCTCACCCCATCGGCTCGGCCGAGATCGTCCGGGTGCGCGACCATCTGATGGGTCGGATCAACGGCCTGGGGCTGGAAGTCTTCGTTCGTCCGGGTGAAGGCGTGCGCGAGGCGGCCGAGGGGTCGCGATCCGTGGCCGTGGGCGCGGTGCAGAACATCGTCGCCACCCTGCCGGGGAACGACCGCGACGCCCCGGCCGTGCTGGTCATGAGCCACTACGACACCGTCCACAACTCGCCCGGCGCGGCCGACGACTCGGCCGGCGTCGCCGCCGCCCTCGAGATCGCCCGCGCCCTGAAGGCCGGCCCACAGCCCGCCCGCGACGTGATCTTCCTGTTCACCGACGGCGAGGAGCCAGGCCTGCTGGGCGCCGAGGCCTTCTTCGCCCGCGACCCCCTGCGCGAGCACGTCGGGGTGGTGATCAACATGGAAGCCCGGGGCGACGCCGGCCGCGCGGCCATGTTCCAGACCGGCACCGACAGCGGCGATCTGGTCCGCCTCTACGCGGGGAACGCCCATCAGCCGACCGCCAACTCGCTGGCCGCCGCGGTCTACAAGCGGATGCCCAACGACACCGACTTCACCCACGCCCTGCGCAATGGGCTGCCGGGCCTGAACTTCGCCTTCATCGACGACCAGCTGGCCTATCACACGCCCCTGGCCACGCCCGAGCACCTGAACCAGGGCAGCCTGCAGAACCTGGGCGACCAGGCCCTGCCCACCGTTAGGGTCCTGGCCATGGGCGCGGCCCTGCCGGCCAAGTCGCCGGACCTGATCTATTCCGACGTCCTGGCCCTGGGCCTGGTGGCCTATCCGGTCAATGTGGGCTGGGCGATCCTGGCGGTCGCGGGCCTGCTGATCGTCTTCACCGGCTATCGGGCCCTGCGCGGCAAGGCCGTGACGCTCATTGAGATCCTGCGCGGGATCGCCGGCTTCCTGCTGCTGTCGGCCGGCGCGGTGCTGGCCCTGCACCTGGCCGGCCGCTTGATCGGCATCGGCGACCTGCAGCGCTACTACGCGGTGCTGGGCCAGTTCAACGTGCTGCTGCCGGGCGCGGGCATCCTGTTGATCGGGGTGTGCCTGACCACCCTGATCCTGCAGGCGCGCGGCGCGGGCCGGATCTGGATCACCGTGGCGGGCCTAGCGGCCGGCGGGGCCTGCAGCCTGGTCGGCGGCTTCGATCCCATCGGCCTGGGCCTGGGCGTGGCGGTCGTCGTCCTGGCCTGGCTGAGCCTGGGCAAGGGCGTGGGGGTGTTCGGAGCCTGGCTGGGCGCGCTTCTGGTAGTGCTGGGCCTGGCGGTCACGGCCCAGGCGCTGATGCCCGGCGCCTCGGTGATGCTGGCCTGGCCGCTGCTGGCCGCCAGCCTGGCCGCCGCCCTGGTCATGGCCGTGGGCGGGACCCGCGACCGCCGGGTGGCCTGGCTGCTGACCCTGGCCATCGCCCTGGTCGCCATCGCCGTCGTCGCTCAGCTGGGCGCCTGGGGCGCCTGGACCTTCGCGGGCGTGGGCCTGACCGAGCCGGCCGTGCTGGCGGTGTTCGCCATCCTGGCCGCCCCGGCCCTGCTGCCCCTGGCCTTCGACTTCGCCGCCTATCGCTGGGCCCCGGTGTTCGCCGGCGTCGCGGTGGCGGCGGGGGCGGGCCTGCTGCTCTATGCCGGGCTGGGCGACGGCGGCCCGACCCGGCCGCAGCCGGCCGAGGCCAGCCACTTGGCCGACCTGTCGACCGGCACGGCCTGGCGGGTCTCGCCCCTGCCGCGCCTGGATCCCTGGTCGAAGGTGGTGCTGTCGGACAACGACGCCAAGCCGGCGCATCAGGCCTATCCGCCGCTTTATCGCGATCCGGTGTGGATGGCCCCGACCCCCGTCCTGCCGGTCGAGCGGCCGGTGCTGACCCTTGACCGGGCCGGCGACCGCCTGCTGGTCCGCGCCGTGCCGACGGCYGGCGCCGAGGTCCTGACCCTGCGTCTGCGGCCCAGCGTTGACCTGGGCGAACCGCGCCTGAACGGCCGCCCGATCGTCCTGCCGACCAAGGCCGGCGCGTGGACCAGCCTCAGCTACCACGCCCCCGACCCCAACGGCGTCACCCTCAGCTTCACCGCCCGGGGGGCCGGCAAGGTCGAGGTGGCCGTGATCGAGATCCGCGACGGCTGGCCGCGCGGCGTTTCGGCCATCCCCGCCAAGCCGGCGGGGCTGATGGGCACGGGCTATTCGGACAAGACGATCGTGCTGGACCGCGGGGCGCTGACGTGGCCGGCGTTTGCGGCGGGGGAGACCCAATAATAAATCCGCTCATCCCGGCGAATGCCGGGACCCAGATGGAATGGCGGTGTGGTGGGCCCCACGAACTCTGAGCTCATCCCATGAGCCACCCAGCCTTGGGATCTGGGTCCCGGCATTCGCCGGGATGAGCGGTGGTTAAGGTGGAAGGCTAGATCACGATGACGCCTTCCCCCGGCTCCTTCGCATACAGCCCCGTCACCATCGCCGCCCGACGCTCCAGCGTCGCGCGCTGATTCACGTAGCCCTTGTCGGTGATCTCGCCGGCGTCGATGGACGGCGGTTCGGTCAGGATGGCCACGCGGGCCACGCGGCGTGAGCTGCCGCCGGCCGCCGCGTTGAACGCCCCGATCCGCTCGCGCAGGATCGCCGTCAGCTTGTCCAGCGGCGTGCCCGGCCCTTCGTCGGCGACCAGCGCCGTCAACCCGGCCGGCGAGGGCCAGACCATGGCGGCGATGAACGGCTTGTCCTGGCCGGCGATCACCGCGTCGTGGATGTAAGGGCTGCAAGCCGCCACCAGATCGGGGCGCAGCACGCCGACGCTGACCCAGGTGCCGCTGTCCAGCTTGAAGTCCTCGGTCACCCGGCCGTCGAACACCAGGCCCTTGGACGGGTCCTCGGGATCGACGAACCGCGCCGCGTCGCCCAGCTTGTAGAAGCCCTCCTCGTCGAAGGCCGCCGCGGTCTTTTCCGGATCCTTGTGGTAGCCGCTGGCCACGGTCGGCCCCTTGACCCGCACCTCGTACTTGGCGCCGGCCGGGGCCAGCTTCAGGGCGATGCCCGGCAGGGGCAGGCCGACCAGCCCGACCCGCTCGGTGATCCAGTGGACCACGGTGACCCCTTGGGTCTCGGTCGCGCCGTACATGGTGGTCAGCGGCACGCGATGGCCGGTCTCGGCCACGGCCAGGGCCTGCATGCGGGTATAGACGTCGTCCGACAGGGTCGCGCCGCCGTAACCCATGTATTTGAGGTTCTTGAAGAACGCCTTGCGCAGGACCGGGTCGGTCTCCATCGCCCCGGCCAGCATCGAAAACGCGATCGGCGCCGAGCCGAACACCACGGGCGAGACCTCGTAGAGGTTCTTGATCGTGGTCTCGAACATGCCCGGCAGCGGCTTGCCCTCGTCGATCCACAGCGTGCCGCCGCCCCAGATCACCGCGTTGAAGCCGATATTGCCCGCCGAGATGTGGCTCCAGGGCATCCATTCCAGGCTGTTGGGAATATCTTCGGACGGTTCGTCCGTGCGCAGCCCTTCCTGGCCGGCGATCACGCCCGCCATCATGGCGTGGGTCTGGGGCACGCCCTTGGGCATGCCGGTCGAGCCGGAGGTGAACAGGTACTTGGCGACCGTGGCCGGGGTCAGGGTCTCGCGCTTGGCGGCGACGTCCTTGGGCGGGGTGGCGGCCACCGCGTCGAAGGCGATGGCCCCCTCGCCCGCCCCGTCGGCGGTGACCAGCAGCAGGTCGGGCCGGATCGCGCGCAGGGTGGCTATGGCCTTGTCGAACAGCAGGCCGGACTGGGCGAACACCACCTTGGGCGCGACCTTGTCGAAGCAATGCTTGAGCTTGCCGTGGTCGGTCGACATCAGGCTGTAGGCCGGGCTGACCGGGGCGGCGGGCACGCCGGCGCCATAGGCCCCCAGGGTCATCAGGGCGTGCTCGATCGAGTTGCCCGACAGGATCATCACGCTGTCGTCGGCGGTCAGGCCCTGGTCCAGCAGCCACTGCGCGACGCCCTCGACCGCCCGCTGGGCCTGGCCGTAGCTCAGGCCGCGCCAGGGGCCGTGGCCTGGCTCGCGCTGCTTCAGATAAGGCCGGTCGGGATGCAGGGCGGCCTTGTCGGCCAGCAGGTGGCTGATGGTGCGCGGCCCGGCGCCGGGCGGATGGTTGGAGGTGATGACGATGCTGCCGTCGGCGCGCCGGTCGACGCTGATGTCGGCGCCCCGCATGGCCAGAGGCTTGAAGGGCGCGGTGCTCGGGTCGCGCGCGGTCAGGGCTTCGGCGCCGTCCATATCGCTCTCTCCCAGGTCGGTTATCGTTGTTTACGGAGAGGTTACGCGGCCTGACGTTCGCGTAAAGCGTGACGGGACGTAAAGCGTCTGTCCGTGTCCCAGACCTTTCAGCCGTCATTCCCGCCCTTGTGGCGGGAACCCCTGGTTCAGCTGACGGTGAAGCGTCTTGGCGCGCTGGCGCGCCACATCCCTATCCTTGCGGCGGATAGAGGGGTTCCCGCCACAAGGGCGGGAATGACGAGGCTTATATGTTCATGTAATGTTCCAGGAAAGGAGAGAGCCGCCATGGTCGCGCGGGACGCCTGGATCGCCGTCTACATGATGACGGATGACTACCGAGGTACGATCTATACCGGCGTGACGGGTCAGTTCTTCACGCGGATCGGCCAGCACCGAGAAGGCGCCATGCCTGGGTTTACACGGAAATACGTCCTCAAGCGTCTGGTCTGGTACGAGATCCACCACCTGATGACCGAGGCGATCCAGCGTAAGACGTCGATCAAACGCTGGCCCCGACAGTGGAAAATCAACTTGATCGAGCGCGACAACCCTCGTTGGGACGACCTCTACGCATCAACCTTCGAATGGACGCCTGTTCCTCGTCAAATCTGAGTCCAAACGCAGAAGGGGCCGCACGGCTTTCGCTGGTGCGACCCCTCATCCGTCGGCTGCGCCGACACCTTCTCTCGCAAGGGGAGAAGGAAGATGGCTACTCCGCCGCGACCTTGGCGCCGTAGCCCAGCACGGCCTTGGTCTCAAGGAACTCGCCGAACGCGTGGTCGCCCCATTCGCGGCCGTTGCCGCTCATCTTGTAGCCGCCGAACGGGGCCATCAGGTCGGGGCCGGCGCCGTTCAGGATCACCTGGCCGGCCCGCAGCTTCGACGCCACGGCCCGCACCTCGGACTCGCTGTTGCCCGAGACGTAAGCGGCCAGGCCGTATTCGGTGTCGTTGCCCATCGCGACCGCCTGGTCGACGCCGTCATAGCCGAGGATCGCCAGCACCGGGCCGAAGATCTCTTCCTTGGCGATGGTCATGTCCGGGGTGACGTTGGCGAACACCGTCGGCTTCACATAGTAGCCGGTCTCCAGGCCTTCCGGTTTGCCGGGACCGCCCGAGACCAGGGTCGCGCCCTCGTCGACGCCCTTCTGGATCAGGCCCTGGATCTTGTTCCACTGCACTTCCGACACGACGGGGCCGAGCTTGGAGTTGCCGTTCGGGTCGCCGACGGTGTGAGCCTCGGCCGCGGTCCGGGCGATGGCGATCACCTCGTCCATGCGCTTCTGGGGGACCAGCATGCGGGTGGGCGCATTGCAGGACTGGCCCGAGTTCATCATCACCGAGGCCACGCCGCCGCCGACCGCCTTCTGGTAGTCGGCGTCGTCGAGGATGATGTTGGGGCTCTTGCCGCCCAGCTCCTGGTGCACCCGCTTGACGGTCGGGGCGGCGTTCTTGGCCACCTCGATGCCGGCCCGGGTCGAGCCGGTGAACGACACCATGTCGACCTCGGGGTGCGAGCTGAGGCCCGCGCCGACCACCGGGCCGTCGCCGTTGACCAGGTTGAACACCCCGGCCGGCACGCCGGCGGCGGCCAGGATCTCGGTCCAGATCCAGGCCGAGAACGGGGCCACTTCCGAGGGCTTGAGCACCATGGTGCAGCCGACGGCCAGGGCGGGCGCGACCTTGCAGGCGATCTGGTTGATCGGCCAGTTCCAAGGGGTGATGAAGGCGCAGACGCCGATCGGCTCCTTGACCAGGCGCGTGGTGCCGCGGTCTTCCTCGAACTTGTAGTCCTTCAGCACCGCAAGCGCGGTCTGGACGTGGGCGATGCCCATGGCCGCCTGGGCACGCTGGGCCAGCCACGACGGGGCGCCCATCTCCTCGGTGATTGCTTTCGCCATGTCCTCGAAGCGCTTCTGGTACTCGGCGATGATCCGCTCGAGCAGATCGACACGCTCCTCGCGGCTGGTCTGGGAGAAGCTGGGGAAGGCCTTGCGAGCGGCGCGGACCGCCAGATCGACGTCTTCCGCCGTGCCCAGGGTCACCCGGCCGGCGACGGCCTCGGTGGCCGGATTGATCACGTCGACGGTCTTGGAACCCTTCGGCTGGACCCACTGACCGTCGATGTAGAACTTCAGGTAGTCGCGCATGGGATCCTCCTGGAGCGCTCTTGGGTGCGGCGCCCGTTCAAACAGTCATTCTAGTGATCGACGTTCAGTGTGGAAGCCCCCGCGTCGATCGGATAGACGGCTTATTCGTCGAATCTGTGGCTCAGCTTGAGGCGAAGGCATGCGAGACCCTCTGAAACGCGTTGGAGCCGGCGTTCTCGTCCTGACCGTCCTGGCCTGCGTCACCTCGGCCCTGGCGGCCGACACCCTGGATTTCAAGCTGTCCCGGGATCTGGAAACGGCGCGCCACAACACCACCGGCTTCGTCTTTCCATTGACCTGGTTCGCGCCCGATCGGATGCCGGAGGGCGTCGCCGCGCTCCAGGCGGGCCAAGTCTACAATCACGCGCCGGAGACGGTGGTCGGATGCGAGGCCGTGGTCAGCATGCCGACCAGCACGATCAGCCACGGGGCAGGGGAGATCTTCGCCGGGGTCTGCGTGATCGAGGTCGACGGACACCGACAAAGGGCCGCGATCTGTCATGACGCCATGATCGGCGATTCCGCCATCCGTCCGCTGACGGGCGCCGCATCGCCGGCGGCCGACAGGCGCGCGGCCGCTATCCTGATGCTCGACGCGTGCTTTGGAACCTGAGGCGGTTCACCCCTCATCTCACCACAGGGGATCGCGCTCGGCGGCGTGGAAGAGCTCGGCAATCCGCTTGCGATTGCCAGGGGTGACGTCGTCCGGCAGGGCGTCCGGCGCGAACCAGCCGACCTGGTGGATCTCGTCCTGGGGGCTGGCGGCGCACGGCTCCCAGGCGTGGACCCGGTAGACCAGCACGTGGTCGCCGGGGTGGTGGCGCTCGTTGCTGTGAGCCGAGACCAGGGTCACGGGCCCAATCACCCGGATGCCGGCCTCTTCCTGGAGTTCCCGGATCACGGCGGTCTCGGCCGTCTCGCCGCGCTCGACCCCGCCGCCGGGCAGATACCAGCCGTGGACATAGGTGTGCTGCACCAGCAGCACCCGGCCCTCGACGTCAGTGACCACCCCGCGCACGCCAAGGGTCAGCCCGCGCTTGAGGCGGAACCAGGCATAGACAAGGGGGCGGGTGAAGGGTTCGACACGGCGACGCCAGAGCATGGGATGAACCTACGTTTTGCCCCCTCATCTGTCATCCCGGGCGTAGCGAAGCGAAGACCCGGGACCGCCGGAAGCGCCGAGTTCACGCGTCGGTCCCGGATCTGCGCGCTGCGCGCTTGTCCGGGATGACAGAGCTTTGGTGGCTGTCAGCCTTGCGGTCAGCGCCCGCCCCCGCTAAAGCCCGCATCACCTTTCAGTCTCACAACGGACCCGCGCCCATGATCGCGATCGGCATCATCGCCATCTTCCTGGTGGTCATCCTGGCCCTGAACAAGTTCGAGTTCGGCCGTTTCGACTAAGACCGTGACCACGCGCGGCGCGGCCCTGGTCACCGGCGCCGGTCGCCGGATCGGCCGCGCCCTGGCCCTTGAGGCCGCGCGGGCCGGGTTCGACGTCGCCGTCCACTACCGCACGGCCCGGGACGACGCCCAGGCCGTGGCCGACGAGATCGCGACCCTGGGCCGCCGCGCCATCCTCCTCGACGCCGAACTGACGGACGAGGACCAGACCGCCGCCCTGATCTCCCGCGCCGCCCAGGCCCTGGGTCCCGTCACCCTGCTGATCAACAGCGCCTCGACCTTCGAGGACGACCGACTGTCCACCGCGACCCGCGAAAGCTGGGACGCCCATCTGGACGCCAACCTCCGCGCCCCGATCGTGCTGGCCCAGGCCTTCGCCGCCGCCTTGCCCGCCGGCCAGACAGGCCAGATCGTCAACATCGTCGACCAGCGCGTGCTGCGGCCCAATCCGCAATTCTTCAGCTACAGCCTGTCGAAAGCCGGCCTGTGGTGGGCGACCCAGACCCTGGCCCAGGACCTGGCGCCGCGCATCCGCGTCAACGCCATCGGCCCCGGCCCGACCCTGGCCTCGGTGCACCAGGCGCCCGGCGAATTCGAGCGCGAGGCCGCCGGCACGCCGCTGGAACGGGCCGTTTCGCCCGACGACATCGCCGGCGCCCTGCGCTACCTCATTGACGCCACGGCGGTCACGGGCCAGATGATCGCGGTCGACGCGGGTCAGCATCTGGGCTGGCGCACGCCGGACATCATCGGTTCCTGAGAGTCACCGTGGCCGCCCAACCCCTGACCAACGCTCCGAACGAAGCCCGGCCCTCGCTGGCCCGGGTGATCGTCACCAAGGTGTTCGTGCGCGGCCTGAAGGTCGAGGCCTGGATCGGGGTCTACGACCACGAGCACGGCCGCCAGCAACCCCTGGTCATCGATGTCGAGCTCGACGTCGCCGCCAGCCACTGCGAGGAACTGGGCGACACGGTCAATTACGAGACCATCCTGCAGGCCGCCCAGGCTATCGCCGCCGAGGGCCATATCGACCTGGTCGAGACCTTCGCCGAGCGCCTGGCCCAGGCCAGCTTCGCCGACAGCCGCGTGACCCGCGCCCGGGTGCGGGTCGAGAAGCCCCTGGCCCTGGCCCCCCACGCCGCCGCGGCCGGGGTGGAAATCACCGCCGTCCGGGGGTGAGTGCGCTTCAGCACAGCGCCCGCCTCTCCCCCTTCCAGCCGGAAACGGTCTGGACCCTGGAGGGCGCGGAGCTGGTCGAGCGTCGCGGTCCGCGCGAGCAGCGCTTTCCGCTTTCCGGCCTGACGGCCTTCCGCCTGGCCAGGCCGCGCGAGGGCGGCCGCCGCCGGGTGCTGACCCTGGCCTTCGGTCGCCGCAAGACCATCCTGACCGCTCAGAGCTATCTCGGCCCCGGCCGGTTCGACGACCGTCTGGCCAGCTTCTCTCTGTTTGCCCGCGCCGTGGCGGCGGTGGCCTCGGATCTCGCGCCCTCAAGCAAGACTGGGGG
>NZ_JBFTZS010000085.1:0-12637 GCF_056406675.1 Caulobacter sp. P1_B12_2
GCTGTTGCTGTTGGTCCTGACCCAGGTGGTGCTGAGCGCCCAGCTGCCGTTCGCGATCTTCCCGCTGCTGCGCTTCACCGACGACAAGGCGCTGATGGGCGTGTTCGCCAACGGGCTGGTGACCAAGACCGTGGCCTGGGGCCTGTTCGTGGTGATCTCGGCGGCCAACGGCTGGCTGGTGTTCCAGACCTTCACGGGTTGACCGCGAGCGCGCCGGCTGGTCTCTACTCAAACAAACGTTTGGGAAGAGAAACGCCATGAAAGAAGTCGCCTACGCCGACATCGCCAGCCTGGTCGGCCAGGAGATCGGGGTCTCCGACTGGGTCGAGATCAGCCAGGAGCGGGTCAACCAGTTCGCCGAGGCGACCGGCGACCACCAGTGGATCCACATCGACGTCGAGCGCGCCACCCGCGAGATCGGCGGCCCGATCGCCCACGGCTTTCTGACCCTGTCGCTGATCCCGATGCTGGGCGCGGGCATCCTGCGGGTGACCGGCGTGACGCGCGGCATCAACTACGGCTGCGACAAGGTGCGGTTCACCGGCATGGTCCGGGTCGGCAAGAAGGTGCGCATGCGCCAGAAGCTGCTCAGCGTCGAGCCCAAGGCCGGCGGCCTGCAGCTGAAGAACGAATGCACCATCGAGATCGAGGGCGAGGAACGCCCCGCCTGCGTGGCCGAGACGATCTCGATCATCTACGGCTAGAGCTCAGCCAACACGACAAAGGCCGCGGGATCGCTCCCGCGGCCTTCAGTTTCAGTCGATCGGACCAAGGCTACTTCTTGATCGCGTCGCCGATCTTGTCCTGGGCTTGGCCGACCTTGTTCTGGACGTCGCCCTTGGTCTTCTGGGCCAGGCCTTCGGCTTCCAGGCGTTCGTTGCCCGTGGCCTTGCCGGCGGCTTCCTTGACGGCGCCGACACCCTTGTCGACGGCGCCTTCTACGCGATTGGTGCTCATGACTTCACTCCTGCGGATTTGAACTCCCCCTAGAAACGGGAAGCCGGGAGCGAAGGTTCCTGTGTCGCCAATCCTACAGTGGGATGGCCTACAGTGGGATGGCCTACCGTGCGACCGCCAGGGCGGTGGCCGAGACGGCCACGGCGTTCTGAGTCGCCGCCTGGCTTTCGGGCTCGGCCGGCTTGGCGGGCTTGGCCTGGATCAGCGGCGGACCGGCCGTCTTGTCCAGCTGGGCGACGGTCTCGCGGATGTACTTGGCGTGGGTGACGATGCCGATTTCCAGGCGCTCGCCCGACAGCTCGACCTGCTGGGTCAGCATGCCGGCCACGAACTGCACCTCCTGGCTCTCGGTCGAGCCCGGCCGGCGGCGCGCGCCCTCGGCCATGAACACCGGCCCGCCCGAATTGCCGGGGAACACCGAGAAGTCCATCAGGAAGGTCGGGAATACGCTGGCCGGGGCCAGCGGATAGGACGCCACCCGCCCGGACCGCAGGATCGGGAAGCCGGCCGGGTTGGCCGACAGGCCGCGTGGAAAGCCCAGGGCCATCATCTCGTCGCCCGGGCCCAGGCCGTACTTGTTGAAGGTGTCGTCCTGAGCCAGCCAGGCCAGGGGGATCGCCGCCTTGGTGAACTCCGCCGGGGCCTCGACCTCGATGGCGGCGACGTCGCGGGTGGGATGCTTGACCCACAGGGCGTGGTCGCCGTCGCGGATCTTCAGGGTGTGGGGATCGTAGCGCCAGACGCCGTCGGCGCTCTGGATGCGATAGCCGATCTTGGCCGAGACGCCGGGCATCTTGTCGAAGACGTGGGCGGCGGTGACCAGGATGGTGCGGGGACGGCCGTCGGGGGTCGGGTCCTCGATCAGGAAGCCGGTGCCGACCGTGCGTGATCCGTCACCGAGCGGCTGTTCAAGCTGCACGGTCGCCCGGATCAGATCGACCGACAGGTCCCAAGCCATCTAAACCCTCACGCCCCGGATTCACACTACACGAGGGTCAGTTTGACCAGCGTCGTCTAGGCGCACAAGTTGGCGTTCTGACGCATGACGGGGGAAAAACTCACCATGAACCGGCGCAAAATGATGACGAGCGCGGCAGCCGTCATTACGTCGGTATCGGTGATCCCCCCCGAGAACGCCTTATCCGAGAGCATGATGTCAGAGTCGCCCCTTCCTGTCCCGCCTGTCGCCCACAAGATTCCCCAGCGCACCGAGCAGCTCGGCCGCGTCCGCGTCGACGACTACGCCTGGATGAAGGACGACAACTGGCAGAAGGTCTTGCGCGACCCGACGCTGATCAAGCCGGAGGTCAAGGACCACCTGACCGCCGAGAACGCCTATGTGAAGGCCATGCTCGCCTCGACGGAAGGTCTGCAGGCGGCGATGTTCGAGGAGATGAAAGGCCGCATCAAGGAGGACGACGCCTCCGTCCCCGCCCCCGACGGCCGGTTCGAATATTATTCGCGCTTCAACATCGGCGGCCAGCACCCGATCTTCGCGCGTCGACCGAAGGGCCACACCACCGGCGAGGAGGTCCTGCTCGACTGCGACGCCCTGGCCAAGGGCAAGGCCTACAGCCAGGTCAGCGCCGCCGACCACAGCCCAGACCACAAGCTGTTCGCCTATGCCGAGGACGCGCAGGGCTCCGAGGTCCACCACATCTATGTGAAGGACCTGGCGACCGGCGAGATCTTGAAGGAGCCCGTCGAGAGCAGCACCGGCGACTTCGCCTGGTCGCCCGACTCGGCCTGGCTGTTCTGGACCCACCGCGACGACAACGGCCGGTCCGACAAGATCTATCGCCGCCCGGCCCGCGGCGGGTTGAAGGACGACGTGCTGGTCTATGACGAGCCCGACGACGGCTTCTTCGTCAGCGTGGGCACGACCGGCTCGGACGCCTTCATCCTGATCAGCGCCGGCGACCACGAGACCTCCGAGACCCTGCTGATCCCCGCGTCGGACCCGACCGCCGAGCCGAAGGTGTTCGAACCCCGCACTGTGGGCCTGCGCTATTCGGTCGAGCACTGGGACGGCCGTTTCGTCATCCTGACCAACGCCGACGAGGCCATCGACTTCAAGCTGGTCGAGGCCCCGGTCGCCACGCCGGGCCGCGCCCACTGGAAGGACTTCGTCCCGCACAAGCCGGGCCACTTCATCACCGGCCTGGCCGCCTACAAGAACCACCTGGTCCGCGTCGAGCGGGTCAACGCCAACACCCGCATCGTCATCACCGACCGCGCCAGCAAGGCCGAGAACCCGATCGTCATCGACGAGGAGGCTTACGTCCTGAGCCTGGAGGGCGGCTACGAGTTCGACACCTCAGTGATGCGCTATGTCTATCAGTCGCCGACCACGCCCCGGCAGTGGTTCGACTACGACATGGCCACGGGCGCCAAGACCCTGCGCAAGACCCAGGAGATCCCGTCCGGCCACGATGCAGCCGCCTATGTCACCCGGCGGCTGTACGCCAAGGCTCCGGACGGCGCGCAGGTGCCCGTCACCGTGCTGATGAAGAAGGACACGCCGCTGGACGGCACGGCGCCGCTGCTGCTGTACGGCTATGGCAGCTACGGCATGTCGATGGATCCGTCGTTCTCGATCCGCAATCTCAGCCTGGTCGACCGCGGCTGGATCTGGGCCACGGCCCATATCCGCGGCGGCTCGGAAAAGGGCTACGGCTGGTTCCTGGACGGACGCAAGTTCACCAAGAAGAACACGTTCACCGACTTCATCGCCTGCGCTGAACACCTGCACGACGCGGGCTACGGCGCGGCGGGCCGCACGGTGGCCTATGGCGGCTCGGCCGGCGGCATGCTGATGGGCGCGGTCGCCAACCTGCGGCCCGACCTGTGGTCTGGCGTCATCGGGGCGGTGCCGTTCGTCGACGTGCTCAACACCATGAGCGACACCTCCCTGCCCCTCACCCCGCCCGAATGGCCCGAATGGGGCAATCCGCTGGAGGACAAGGAGGCCTACGACTACATCGCCAGCTACTCGCCGTACGACAACGTGGCGGCCAAGGCCTATCCGGCCGTGCTGGCCACCGGCGGCCTGTCGGACCCGCGCGTCACCTATTGGGAGCCCGAGAAATGGGCCGCCAAGCTGCGCGACCACACCACCAGCGGCGCGCCGATCCTGCTCAAGATCAACATGGAAGCCGGCCACGGCGGGGCTTCGGGCCGGTTCGACTTCCTCAAGGAGATCGCCCTGGATTATGCGTTCGCCGTGTGGGCGACGGAAAAGGGATGGGCCAAGGCGTGAGCGTCATCATCCGCCCCTCAACCGACGCCGACCTCGCCGGCATCACCGCCATCTACGGCTGGAACGTCCTGAACGGCCTGGGCACCTTCGAGGAGATCCCGCCGGACGAGGCCGAGATGGGCCGCCGGCGCGCGTCGTTTCTCGACAAGGGTCTGCCCTATCTGGTCGCCGAACAGGACGGCGCGGTGCTGGGCTACGCCTATGCCGGTCCGTTCCGGCTGCGCGCGGCCTATCGCTACACCGTCGAGGACAGCGTCTATGTCGGCCCGGACGCGGTCGGCAAGGGCGTCGGCAAGGCCCTGCTGTCGGCGCTGATCGAGGCCTGCGAGGGCCTGGGCCTGCGCCAGATCTGCGCGGTGATCGGCGACAGCGGCAACGCCGCGTCGATCGCCCTGCACGCCGCCCTGGGCTTCGAACGGAAGGGCGTCTTCCCCGACATGGGTTACAAGTTCGGCCGCTGGGTCGATCTGGTCTGGATGCAGCGCCCCCTGAACGGCGGCGGCTCGCGCGAGCCTGACGCGCCGGGCATGGCTTTGAGCGGGGTCTAGGGGCGTGCGGCGCGATCCTCCCACGGTCGCCGGCCGCTTCAACCTGTTTCGATGCCGCGTGGCCGGCGTCGACGCGGTCGAGGCGGAAACCCGCCATGCCTTTTCTCGCCACACCCACGAGACCTTCGGCGTCGGGGTGATCGGCCGCGGCGCCCAGACGTCCCTGAGCGGCCGGGGCGTGGTCGAGGCCGGGGCCGGCGACATGATCACCGTCAATCCCGGCGAGGTTCACGACGGCGCGCCGATCGGCGAGGCCGGGCGCGCCTGGCGCATGCTCTATTTCGACCAGGCCGTGATCGCCGACGCGGTGCGCGACATGAGCCAGGGCAAGGTCGAGACCCGCGAGTTCGCCCATCCCGTCGTGCGTGACGCCCGCTTCGCCCGTCGCTTCCAGCGACTGTTCGCCAGCGTGACCCAGGGCGCGGAACAACCGCCGGCTATGCGGTCGGAGGAACGGCTGCTCCAGTTGCTGGCGGGCCTGCTGAGCGACACCGGCGCGGCGGACGGCGCGGCGGTCCCTCGCGGCGTCGGACACGCCCGGAGCCTGATCGACGACGATCCCACCGCGGCCCTGTCGCTGGACGACCTAGCGCGCGCAAGCGGCCTTGGCCGTTTCCAGGTGCTGCGCGGCTTTGCCCGAGCCACCGGCCTGACGCCGCACGCCTACCTCATCCAGCGCCGCATCGATCTGGCGCGGCGGCTGATGAAAGGCGGCGCGCCCCTGGCGCAAGCCGCCGCCGCCAGCGGCTTCGCCGACCAGAGCCACATGACCCGGATCTTCGTCCGCAAGTATGGGATCACGCCGGGCGCCTATGCGCGGGCCATGGCCTGAGCGCCTCTCGCCGACCTGCAATTTCGTTCAAGCCTGGGCCGACGGCGACGCCCTATCCCTGCTGACGCCGCTCGCCCGCGGCGCGGGACCAGGCCATGACGGACACCAGCGACACCAGAACCATCCGCCCGTGCGGAACGCATGAATCCGGCCGGATGCTGGAGATCATCAATGCGGCCGCCCAGGCCTATCGCCCCGTGATCCCGCCCGATCGCTGGCACGACCCCTACATGCCCGCCGCCGAACTGGAGGGCGAGCTGGCCGCCGGGGTCGTGTTCTGGGGCTGCGAGGTCGGTGGCGCGCTGGTCGGGGTGATGGGCCTGCAGGCGGTGCGGGACGTCGATCTGATCCGCCATGCCTATGTGCTGCCCGACCACCAGGGCCAGGGGATCGGCGCGGTCCTGCTGGATCATCTGATGGCTCGCGCGGCGCGACCGATCCTGATCGGGACCTGGGCCGCCGCCGACTGGGCGATCCGCTTCTACGAACGGCATGGCTTTCGCCTCGTGCCGCCGGGGCGCAAGGCCGACCTGCTTCGCGCCTACTGGACCGTGCCGGAGCGCCAGATCGAAACCTCGGTCGTCCTGGAGCGCGCGTCGCAGCACGGGTGAACGGCCCGGCGGACTCGTGGCTTGCCCTCGCCGCCGCGCCTGCCTAGGTTCCGCACATGCGCGGCCTTCGCACCTTGATGCTGATCCTGCTGGCGGCGGTCTTCGCCGTCGGCGGGCCGCTGCGCGCCCTGCCCTGTCACGCCGAAGTCGTGCCGCCCTGCCACGAGACGGCGGCGGACATGGGCGAGATGGCCGGCATGGCCCACGACAAGGCCCCGGCCCACAAGCCCAAGCCCGACGCCCTGGCCATGAGCTGCTGCGCGGGCTGCCTGCCCGCCGCCGCCCGCGACGTCGCCCAGCCCGCGACACCGGGCGCCGTCGTCCGCATCGCCTTCGCGCCGATCAGCCAAGCCGTCGACGGCCTGAGCCTCGCGCCGGAACACGACCCTCCCAGACCCCTCGCCTGAAGCCTTCCGCGCGGCCGCCGCGCGGATCATTGTTTCCTTGCTTCAGAAAGGTCGGTCCCGATGACCACCCAGACTTTCCGCGCGCGCCTGCTGGCCTGCGCCGCCCTCGCCGCGAGCCTCGGCCTCGCCTCGCCCGCGCTTGCTCAGGCGCACGACCACCATGCCATGGACGATGCTTCGGCGCCGCCCCCGCCCATCGACCCCTGCGATACCGGCGAGGCGCTCGACTGCGGAATCAACCTGATGGGCTTCATGCACAGCCCGCTCGGCGCCTACCGCATGAACCGCGACGCCTCCGGCACCAGTTGGCAGCCTGACGCTTCGCCGCACGACGGGATCATGGTCCATACCGACAACGGCTGGATGCTGATGGGGCACGCCCTGTTCAATGGCGTCCATGACAGCCAGGGCGGACCGCGCGGTGGCGACAAGACGTTCCTGGCCGGCATGGTGATGGGCATGGCCCAGCGCCCGCTCGGCGAAGGAACCCTGGGCTTCAAGGCCATGCTCAGCCCCGACCCCTTCATGGGCAAGAGCGGCTATCCCCTGCTGCTGGCCACCGGCGAGACGGCCGACGGCCAAACGCCGCTGGTCGACCGCCAGCATCCGCACGACCTCTTCATGGAGCTGTCGGCCAGCTACAGCCGGCCGTTGGGCGGCGGTTTCGACGGCTATCTCTACGGCGGCCTGCCCGGCGAGCCGGCGTTCGGTCCGCCGGCCTTCATGCACCGCCAGGCGGCCATGGACAGCCCCGAGGCGCCGATCACCCACCACTGGTTCGACTCGACCCACATCACCTTCGGGGTGGTGACGGCCGGGGTGTCTCGCGCCGACTGGAAGGTCGAGGCCAGCGCCTTCCGCGGGCGGGAACCCGACCAGCATCGCTACGACATCGAGACCGGCCGACTGGACAGCGTCGCCACTCGCGTTTCATGGAATCCGACCCCGAACTGGGCCCTGCAGGCCAGCTGGACGCGGATCAACAGCCCCGAGGCCCTGGAGCCCGACGACGACGAAGCCCGCACCTCGCTCAGCGCCCTCTATGCCCGCCCGTTCGGGAACGACGGCTCGCTCAGCGCCACCCTGGCCTGGGCCCGCAAGGATCGCATTCCCGGCGACGCCTTGCAGGCCTGGCTGTTCGAAGGGGCCGTGAAGCCAGACCAGCGCTGGACCGTCTTCACCCGCGCCGAACAGGTGGAGCAGGACGAACTGGCCGGCCATCACGGCGGCGTGGCGACCGTGCGCAAACTGTCGGTCGGCGCGATCTACGACGTGCCGCTGTCGGACAGCGTCAAGCTGGGCTTCGGCGGCCTGGCCAGCGCCTTCGATGCGCCCGCGGCGCTAGGCTATGACGAGCCGACGGGCGGCATGGCCTTCGTGAGGTTGAAGATAGGCTAGTCTCTTGACCGCCGCTCAACTTAAGGTCTTGCTGAGGTCAAACTCGGAGACCTTGTGATGATCAGCGGTCTTTTGGCCGCCGCGGCGATGACCGCGGCGGCGCCCCCGGCGCTTGAAACCCCCGACACCCTGGACGGGGCCAATCTGCGCGGGGCGATGGAGGCCGCGCGGAAGGCGCCGGCCGCGGCCCCGCTGGCGGGGCGCCCTTTTCGGATCGTCATTCCCTTCGTCGACGGCCGCAAGCGCGACATCAAGACGTTCCAGAGCCCGGCGCGCTGGACCTACGACTATCGACGTCACGTCCTGAAGGTGATCATCGGCCTGGGCGAGCTGACCTCGACCAACTACGACCGGTTCGACAAGCAGGGGCTGGAAGCCCTGCCGCCGCTGCAGACCGTGTTCTTCAACGCCGACGAGATCCACAACGACGTCTTCATTCACAAGTACGAGCGCGAGCGCAATTACAGCGAGGAAGCCGCGATCGCGACCATCGTCACCAACTACGGTCTGGCGGTTCCGTACGCCAAGGGCGCCTCGGCCCTGCCGGCCCGGTTCGAGCCGCTGATGATCTACGAGACCCAGCTGGACCAACGCGACCTGCGGGCGCGGGTCAAGGGCATGACCCTGGTGATCGAAGGCCATCTGACCGCCTTGGGCCAGCAGCCGGAGGTGTTCTGCGGCGACTACAACGGCACGCTCGCGGCGCGCGACACCAACAACACGCTGAAACTGGTGGTCACCGCCCATCAGTGCTTCGTGACGGCGCGGATCGACAGGGTCGCGGTGACGGACCGCGAAAACACCCCGATCACCGCCTGGGGCCCGCCGGCCGACCGCTGAACGGCCCGTCCCACGCGCACAGATCAAGAAAAACCCCCGCCGTCGCCGGCGGGGGTTTTGCATTTCCAGACCGTGAGAGCGGTCGGATCAGCCCTTGCGGCCGCGCGGGGCCTTGGCCTTGCGACCGCCTTGACCCAGGCCCAGGGCCTTGGCCATGGCCGAGCGCGCTTCGCTATAGGCCGGAGCGGTGGTCGGATAGTCGTTGGGCAGACCCCACTTGGCCTTGTATTCGGCGACGGTCATGCCGTGCGTGGTCAGGTGACGCTTCAGCGTCTTGTAGGGCTTGCCGTCCTCGAAGCTGATCAGGGCGTCGGGCGTAATGCTGCGACGGATCTGAGCCGGCGTAGCCTTCGTAACCGCTTCGACGGGAGCCGCTTCGGGAGAACCAATACCAGCCAGAGCATCGTGAGTGGCCCGGATCAAGGCCGGCAGATCGGAGACCGACGTGCTGTTATTGGCCACGTAGTTGGCGACGATCTCGGCGGTGAGCTCGATCAGGGTAGCTTTGTCTTCCACGAGTGTCTCTCCGGTGGGTATTTGACTTGGAAATACACCCGCCCTGTCGAAATACAAGTACTCAATCCGGGTAATCGTGCTTGCCAAGGCCTTAAGCCAAGCGAATCTTGAGAACAGCAACGAGAAAATCGCCCCGGCTCTAAACCATGAGAAGCGGTCGAGGCCTTGTTAGCCGGTCCCTGACCAGCCCTTCCAGACCGATGTTGCTCGAACAAAAGTTTCAGCATCGCAATGATTCGTGGCGCGCGCAGATCAGGTAAAGATCTGCTTCCTTGGGAAGGCGCGCCTTGTCGAAGCTGGGCCTTGGCCTTGAAACACAAAGACTTGTCGGCGCCGGACCGATTTGAGCGACGATGAGTCATCACGAGCGCCATCTTGGCTTTCGAGGATCAAGGTCGGCCGCAAGGCGCCAGAAGAACTTCAAGCCGCGGCGTCCGCGCCGACCTTGTCGGCAAGCGCGCGCCGGCCAGAATCTCAGGCGTGAGACAGGCAGGCTAATTTCTGTGGAAAACTGCGACTCGGCGTCAGAACACGAGCCCGCGGCCGGGCAAGACCGGCGGGGCCGCCAAGGCGGAAGATGATTTTGCAAAGAAGAGTGTGGCTGGGGAACTAGGACTCGAACCTAGAACGACGGTACCAAAAACCGCTGTGTTACCATTACACCATTCCCCAGCAGGAACGGCAAAGCCCCGTGGGGCCCGGCGAGGCGGTGGAGATAGCGCAGGAGTCGGACGGATGCAACGCTGCTTTGAACTTCTTTTTTAACGGCGATTTTTGGCGCTTGCGAGACCGTCTAGGCGTGTCTATAAGCCGCCCTCCAAGTCGGAGTGTGGCTCAGTCTGGTAGAGCACTGCGTTCGGGACGCAGGGGTCGCAGGTTCAAATCCTGCCACTCCGACCATTCCTTTCCCGAAAATCCAAAATATACGGCATCGCGGCGTCGCCCCTTTCGGGGAGCCGGCCCGATCGCGTCCGGACCTGGACCGGCAGGTTGCGCGCTGTTCATTTGACCGCCGCGCCAGGGTCGCTACTAGCTTGCGCGACACTAGGCAGCAGGACGTCCGATGAAGCAGTTTCTCATGACCGTGGCCGGCGTTTTCGTCGGCTTGGTGTTGTTCCTGGTCGGCGTTCCTTTCCTTCTGATCGTCATGGCGGCCAGCGCCGCCCGCCCCGCCCCGGTTCCGGCTCACACGGTGCTGCAGCTGGACCTGCGCGGCGGGCTGTCCGACCAGGACTCGCAGAACCCGTTCGCGGCCTTCGGCGGCGGCGGCGGCCAATCGGTGATGTCGATCATCGAGACGATGCGCCGGGCCGAGACCGACGACAAGGTCAAGGCGGTGCTGGTGCGCCTGCCCGAAGGCGGCATGGCCCCGGCCTCGGCCGACGAGCTGCGCCTGGCCTTCAAGCACTTCCGCACGGTCGGCAAGAAACCGATCTTCGCCCACAGCCAGGGGCTCTATCCCTCGGGCCTGGTCACCTCGACCTACATGCTGGGTTCGGCGGCCAGCGAGTTCTGGATGCAGCCCGACAGCGCGCTGCAGGCGGTGGGCGCGTCCAGCGAAGAGATGTTCTTCAAGCGCTTCTTCGACAAGTACGGCGTCAAGGCCGACTACGAGCAGCGCTACGAATACAAGAACGCGGTCAATCCCTACCTCTATAGCGACTACACCCCGGCCCACCGGGAATCGACGCTGTCGTGGATGGGCTCGGTCTACACCACGGCCCTGACGACGGCCGCCCAGGACCGCAAGATCGATCCGGCCGCCCTGATCAAGACCATCGAGGCGGGCCCCTACAGCGCCGAGGAGGCCAAGGCCAAGGGCCTGATCGACCGGGTCGGCCAGGTCAAGGACGCCCAGGACGCCATGCTCTCGCGGGCCGGCAAGGGCGCCAAGCTGCTGGACTTCGACGACTACGCCTCGCGGGCCAAGCGCGCCCCGGCCAAGACCGGCCCGACCATCGCCGTCGTCTCGGCCGAGGGCGCGATCATGACCGGCAGCGGCGAAGGCGGTTCGCCGTTCGGCGGCGACAGCACGATCTATTCCGACCAGGTCGCCAAGGCGCTGTACGACGCGATCGACGACAAGGACGTCAAGGCGATCGTGTTCCGGGTCTCCTCGCCCGGCGGCTCGGATACGGCCTCGGAGCAGATCCTGGCCGCCGTGAAGGCCGCCAGGAAGGCCAATAAGCCCGTCGTGGTCTCCATGGGCACCTATGCGGCCTCGGGCGGCTACTGGATCAGCTCGGGCGCTTCGGCGATCGTCGCCGAACCCACCACCCTGACCGGCTCGATCGGCGTGTTCGGCGGCAAGTTCGCCATCGGCGACGCCCTGGCCCGGTTCGGCGTCGACACCCGCCAGGTCCACGTCGGCGGCGACTATGCCGGCGCGTTCGGCACGGGACAGGAATTCACCCCCGACCAGCGGGCCAAGTTCTCGGCCTGGATGGACCGCATCTATGCCGGCTTCATCGGCCGGGTCGCCGAGGGCCGCAAGCTGCCCGTCGAGCGGGTGCGCGAGATCGCCAAGGGCCGGGTCTGGACCGGCGTCCAGGCCAAGCAGCTGGGCCTGGTGGACGAACTGGGCGGCTTCTACGAGGCCGTCGACAAGGCCAAGAGCCTGGCCGGGATCAAGGGCGAGGTGAAGCTCAAGAAGATCGGCGGCGCCAACTCGCCGTTCGAGGCGCTGGAGAAGGTGCTGGGCGTCAGCGAGACCTCGATGCGCACCCTGGCCGCCTCGGCCTGGCTGCTGGGCGATCCGCGCTCGCAGTCGATCATGGACGAGATGGCCAAGGCCCGGCTGCGCTCGACGCCCAGCGGGGCCTCGGTGATGGCCGACACGCCGATCCGCTAGGCTTCAGCCTCGCCGGCAAGACCAAGGGCCGTCCGGGCGACCGGGCGGCCCTTTTTCGTGCGGCGAACGCTTGCCCCCTACGGGTCGCTTCGCGACCGTCTTCCCCCATAGGCGAAGAGGAATCGGTGCGCGGGCGTCCTCCGCCCCCCATGGGGGCGGACAGACCGCGAAGCGGTCAGGTGGGGGCAAGTCGGTGTGATCTCACGCCAAAGGCCATGAGTTGATGGGAAGGGTGCGAAGCGCCCGGGCCTCGCCCGGATGATTTGCAGTTTGAATACCGTTTCGACGAAGACGAGCGCCTCGCGCCATCGTTATCCGGAAGCCCGCGACGCTGAGCCCTGTTAGGGCCTCGCCGCCTTGAAGCCTCCGACGGGCGGGCCAGGGCAACGCCCCTGGTCCCGGACCGCGAGCGCGTCAC